>CAMOYW010000027.1 GCA_946630405.1 uncultured Clostridia bacterium
TTTGCCCAATACATATTCATATCCGTTTGAATGTTGTAATCGACACTTTTAGGATCCGAGGCAGAACAGTATACGTGATAGTAAAGCCCCGTTTTTTTATCTCTTTGCTTATTATATATATTTTTTAACTGTTTAAGTATGTCCTTTTCAACGTTTCGTAAATCTTCTTCATTATATAAAGCATAATCGTATATAAACGGAAACGCCATATACGCTCCGTCAAGCCAAACCTGATAAGGGCATACCTTTTTATGCCAGTATGCGCCCTCCCCCGTTCTGTAAGAATATTTATCATATCCCTTAACGACGGTATTGATAAGTGTTTCATTTAAAAATCGTTCATAACGGTTTTTATTTACGGAACCAAGTCTGCACAGCTCTATAAGCGCTTTCCCCGAATTTAGATCGTCAAGAGCGAAAAAATCGGGAGAAACTATCCTTTTTGCATTTGAAACGTTTTTGTTGAAATAGCCCGTTTCCTCATTGTAAACATCGGAAATGTAGCCGTTTATATAATTGTCCGCATAGTCAAAATATGCCCTGTTTTCTGTTTTTTTGTACAAACTCACAAAAGCACTTACCATACACCCGTTTATGTACGACCACTTAAATTCGGTAGTCGTTTCGGTATTCCATTTACTTCCGCAAGTGGGATCGGGCGGCTGCACGGACATAATATGATCTACATATCGTTTAACCTTTTCAAAACTATCCATATATAAACCTATAAAAGGCTACCGCAAATACGGTAGCCCTAACGAATCTCTCTTTGACTCTTACTTCATTGAATCGGTTGAACCCAATACATCTTTTATTTTGCCCTCTACAAGCTCTTGTATCATGGTTCTTGCCACGCCTAAATATCCTCTCGGGTCAAAAGCTTCGGGCTTCTCTGCAAAGGACTGTCTTATACCTGCTGTCATTGCAAGTCTTATATCGGTATCCATATTGATCTTACAAACTGCCATACCCGCAGCCTTACGAAGCATTTCTGCAGGAATACCCTTTGCACCCTTGATTTGACCGCCATACTTGTTACAAAGATCTATTACAGCGGGGTCAACACCGGAAGCTCCGTGAAGAACTATGGGATATTCTTTAAAGCCTGCCGCATCAAGCTTCTGAGATATAACTTCAAGTCTGTCAAAATCAAGCTTGGCATCACCCTTGAACTTATAAGCTCCGTGACTTGTACCGATGGCAACGGCAAGAGAATCAACGCCTGTACGTGTAACGAAATCTACTGCCTGATCGGGATCTGTATAGGTCGCATTCTTTGCATCTACATTTACATCATCCTCAACACCCGCAAGTTTACCAAGCTCAGCCTCAACCACAACACCGTGAGCGTGAGCATAGTCAACAACTTCCTTGGTCTTTGCTACGTTTTCCTCGTACTCAAAATGTGAGCCGTCAAACATTACAGAGGTAAAACCGTTTTCGATACAAATTTTAACGGTCTCAAGGTCGGGGCCGTGGTCTAAGTGAAGTGCCGCATCTACACCCGTTTCCTCAATAACAGCCTTGACCATAGCGTGTAATGTTTTAGGTCCCGCATAGTTAAGAGCGCTTTTAGATGTCTGTAAAATACAAGCTGAATTACAAGCGGCAGCACCTCTTAAAATAGCCTGTACGATCTCCATATTGTTGATATTAAAAGCACCGATAGCGTATTTTCCTTCGTATGCCTTTTTAAACATTTGTTTGGTATCTACTAATGCCATAATACATCCTCCTATAGATTGTTATTTATATATCTTATTATAGCATTATTTTATTGGGTTTACAATAGCTAATTGTTAAAAACTCATAATTTTTTTATTAAAAAAAATTTTTCTCTATAACATTTATACTAACATAAAAACAATAAAACCAACTTTTCGCTATAAACAGATTAAATACAAACCATTTCAGAAAACTATGATTAAATAGATCATTCGTAAATTTGACTAAAGCTATTGCATGCTGCGTAAAAAAAACAGGCGGCACTGTAAAAGTGTCGCCTTTCTTTTATAATCTTCCGAATTTTTTAAGAACCGATGTGATCCTTGCACCCATGGGAATCAGTTTAAGATCTTCTTCTTTAAAGCCTTTAAGTATCGCAAGTGCCACAAAATACACGGCTACCGCAACAATAATTGCAAACAAAGTTGAAACTATATTTATATGTGTGGCAAAATAAATAAGCTTATATGAACCCAAGCATGCCGCACCCATGGTTACTGCAGCCACGGCAGGCTTTACAAGCATATTGATATAGTCGGGTCTTGCTCCCGTCGCCTTTATCAAGGCTCTGAAATTCAGCATTGAACAAAGCAAATAACAAACCGTAGTACTTATAACAGCTCCTATGATGTTTACGCTCGGCAAAGCAATAAGCACATAGTTAACGGGTATCTTTGCAAGTGCGCCCCAAAGTGCATTAAAAGCAGGTGTTTTGACCTTGCCTATGCCTTGAAGCACGCCTGTTGATATCTGACTGAGCGCAAGAAAAATTACACTTAAAGAACCTACCGTTATTAGCATACCGCCTTCCGAATGTCTCGGGAAAAGCATTTTTAAAATAGGCGACCCGAGCACTCCCAAGCCGCAAGCCGCGGGAATAGATATAAGCATCGTTATCCTGAGCGCTGTATCTATCTTTGCCCTGACCTGCTCCTTTTCGCCTCTTGCCATACTCGCCGTGATACTCGGTATAACGGCAGTAGCGATAGCTGTGGATATGGAAACAGGCATAGTAGATATAGTCACGTACTTGCCGTTTAGCTGACCGTAAAGCTTTACAATAGTATTATGGTCAAACCCTGCTGCGGCAAGTCTTGAATTGACCATCGCCATATCCACAAAATTCGTCATTGAAAATATTGCGGTGCCCGTTATAATGGGGACGGCAATTTTTATAAGACTAAATGTTATCCTTCTGCCGCTTTCTATCCTATATTTACCCTTATCTTCTTTAAAAAGCTCATTACGATGCTTTCTTGTAAGAAGATAATATATAAACAAAACGGTAAGCCCTGCCAATGCACCGACACCCGTTCCTGCGGTCCCTCCGGCCGCACCGAATTCAACACCGTATTTCATCCATGCCCACGCAAGGTAAATACTGAACACAGCATTAAATATCTGCTCGACAACTTGTGAAAGAGAGGTCGGAACAGTAGTTTGAAATCCTTGAAAATAGCCTCTGAAAACCGCCATTATACCAACTATAAATATAGTAGGCGAAAGAGAATACAAACAGTAAATACTCGGATACCATAAATTGTCGGTAGCATCGTATTTTTCGCACCAACATTTGAACACAAATGTTCCCAATGCCATAAGCAAAGCAAAAAACAAGCTTAATCCGCCTGCCGTAAAAAGCGAAATGCGAAAAACCTTTTTGGCATTTTTAAATTCTCCGAGGGCAAGTCTTTTTGCCACCATGTGTGAAATTGCCACGGGAAGGCCCGCAGAACTCATTATGAGGAAAAAATTGTATATATTGTAACCTGCCGCATAAATACCGTTTCCCTCATCACCTATCATATTGGTAAGAGGTAATCTGTATATAAAGCCTATAAGTCTTACTATAAGTCCGGCACCTGCAAGAATAGCAGCCATTTTAACAAAAGAACCGGATTTTCTGGTTGAACTCATAAAAATACCCTAAAATATCAGCAACGTGCAGCCTTACGCCTTGCCACGGGATCAAGATACTTCTTTCTGATACGAAGAGATAAAGGCGTTACCTCAACAAGCTCATCGTCGCTTATAAAGTCAATACACTGCTCTAAACTCATCACAATATGAGGCACAAGTTTAAGTGCTTCATCGGAGCCCGATGAACGGGTATTTGTAAGCTGCTTTTTCTTGCAAACATTGACTTCCATGTCGCCCGTTCTTGAATTTCTGCCTACGACCATACCGGAATAAACCTTGGTGCCCGCACCGATAAACAGATCGCCTCTGTCTTGTGCGTTGAACAGACCATATCCTACGGCTTCACCCGTTTCAAACGCAACAAGCGAACCCTGAGAACGTGACTGTATCTCTCCCTTATAAGGCTCATAACCGTTGAATACGGTATTAAGTATACCGTTACCTCTTGTATCTGTCAAAAATTCATTTCTGTATCCTATAAGACCTCTTGCGGGTATGTTGAATTCAAGCCTTGTATAGCCACCCTTTGAGGGTGCCATATTGAGCATTTCGCCCTTTCTCGTGCCGAGCTTTTCAATGACCGTACCTACATATTCTTCGGGCACATCTATGGTAGCAAGCTCCATAGGCTCTGTACGCTTGCCGTTTTCGTCGGTCTTATAAAGAACTTCGGGGCGTGATACCTGGAACTCATATCCCTCACGTCTCATAGTCTCTATAAGTATGGAAAGATGAAGCTCACCTCTTCCGCTTACCTTAAACGCTTCAGCCCTGTCGGTATCTTCAACACGAAGAGAAACATCCGTATTAAGCTCTCTTGTGAGCCTTTCACGAAGATGTCTGCTCGTTACGAATTTACCCTCTTGACCCGCAAAAGGACTGTCGTTTACGCTAAAGGTCATAGAAAGTGTAGGCTCACTTATCTTATTTACCTCCATAGCAACGGGATTATTTGCAGCAGCTATCGTATCACCGATATGAATATCGGGCATACCGCTCACTGCAATAATAGCGCCTATTGTGGCATCTTTAACTTCCACCCTCTCAAGACCTTCAAACTCATAAAGCTTTGAAACTCTCATCTTTACAAGCTTTTCGGGATCGTGATAATTCACGATAGCCACTTCATCGTTAAGATGTATGGTACCGTTTTCAACTTTTCCTATACCTATTTTTCCGACATATTCATTATAGTCGATAGTGGTAACAAGCATACCGAAATCTGCCTCGCTGTCACCTTCGGGTGCGGGGATATGCTCTATTATAGTATCAAAAAGCGCCCTCATATCCTCGGCTTCAAGTGCCTTATCGGCTTCAAGTGCAGCCTTTCCGAGCTTTGCACTTGCAAAAACAAAAGGTGAATCAAGCTGTTCGTCGGTAGCGTCAAGCTCCATAAAAAGCTCTAATATCTCGTCTACGACCTCATCGGGACGTGCCTCGGGTCTATCTATCTTATTTACGCATACAACAACGGGAAGTCCGAGTGCAAGTGCGTTTGAAAGGACGAATTTGGTCTGAGGCATAGCTCCCTCATAAGCATCTACCACAAGTACAACGCCGTCCACCATTTTAAGCACACGCTCCACTTCGCCGCCAAAATCGGCATGCCCGGGAGTATCTACGATATTGATCTTAGTATGCTCATAGTACACGGAAGTATTTTTGGAAAGAATGGTTATGCCTCTTTCCCTCTCTATATCTCCGCTGTCCATCACTCTTTCTCTTATGACCTGATTTGAACGGAAGGTACCCGACTGCTTTAAAAGCTCGTCAACAAGAGTTGTTTTACCGTGATCGACATGTGCGATTATAGCTACGTTTCTTATGTCTTCTCTTTTTGTTTTCATTTCTTTCTCCATTATAGCGTTAATTCCAATCAACCAAAGTAGTATTATACTATTTTTCTTATATATTATCAATCATTCATATTTACAATTTTTACTCAATTATACGGCAATTAATTATTGAATATTTCCGTAAAATTCTCTTTAGAGATATTTCATGGCATCATATAAGGGTGGACTTTAGATAAGCATTGTGATAGAATAAATACATCATTATTATTGGGATCAAATACTATGTCAAACATAAATAACAACGAACTTATAAGTATATGTATAGCCACATATAACGGCGGTGAGTATATTGAAAAAACGCTTACCTCAATTACGAAGCAGAATCTAAAAAATATTGAGGTAATCATTTCCGATGACCTCTCTACCGATAATACTTTGGAAATATGCAACCGTTTTAAAAATAAACTGAATCTGCATATTTTCAAGAATGAAAAACGGCTTGGCCTTGTCGGCAACTGGAATAAAGCCGTATCACTTTCATCCGGCAAATATATTAAGCTTATGGGGCAAGATGACATACTGCTCGATAACTGTATAAAAGAACAGGTGAATGTTATAAAAAAACACAATGCCGTTGCGGCATTTTCAAAATGCGCCGTTATAAATAAATATAATAAAATATTGCTTGTGCGTAGCCTCGGTACAAAGGAAAAATGCTTTGAAGGGACAAAACTTGCAAAAAAAGCCCTTCTCTATCGCAACATATTCTTTGAACCCGTGAATCTCACGTATACAAGAAAAGCTTACGAAAATGCAGGCGGTTATGACAAAGACCTTATATATACTCCCGATTGGGAATACGGCATAAGGCTTTCACTTATCGGAAAAGTATGCTATATACCCAAGGTATTGACAGCGTTTCGCACATCACCTTCTTCCGAAACAGGAAGACTTTACAAAAGCAAAATGAAAGCCGTAAACGAAGACTCCTTTCTTTTGTTCGATAAATATAAAGATAAACTCGATTTTTCCCTTTTAAGAAGAATATTCTTCAGAACATCAATAAGAATTATGACTTTACTGCGACTGTATTTTATGAGGTTTAATCGTGAATAAGAAAAAACTGTTTGCTCCCGTTTTGGTATCGGCATTTATTTTAATTTTAATATATTTGATAAAAGGAATATATCCTTTTGGCACAAGAGATGTAGGTTATTCGGATTTTTACCAAAGCTTTGTACCATTTTATTGCAGAATATGGGATATACTTCACTGGAAAGAAAATATATTTTTCGATTGGCACGCAAGCGGAGGAGAACAATATATTACGATAAGTGCCATAATGAGTACTTTCAGCCCATTAAATCTTTTTCTTCTTTTATTCAAAAGAGAAGATATACTGTGCGCTTTATCCTTATTTACAGCTTTAAAGCTCATACTTATGTCGCTCGGCTTTTCCTTCGCCGAACACAAACTATGCCCCGAACTTGACACAAAAACACACACTTTTTTCGGCGTGCTGTATGCCTTTTCGACCTTTGCACTGTATTACTACACAAATCTTAACTGGCTTGATGTATGTATAATCGCCCCCGTAATATTAGTCTGTGCCAAAAATACTGTCGACAGCGGAAAAGTACCGGCTTACTCACTGCTTTTGGCACTTGCTTTTATTATAAATTATTACATTGCCGCTCTTTTGGCAGAATGGATCTTTTTGCTTGCAGGTGCCTATATTATATTTGTTACCCCCAAAGGTAAAAAAGGAACCGCAGTATTCAGAATAGGCATAGCAACCGTTTTTGCCATATGTATGGCTTTATTTGTATTGGTACCAGTATATACATTGCTAAGCTCAACATCAAGACTTGAAAACAATGTAAGCTATCGATCGGCGCTGTACAGCTTTGCTTCATTTACGACAAAAACCACCGCCGTAATGCTTTGGCATGGTTTGGAATTCCCTATAGCCGTTACCTTAACATACGTTTTAAAACGAAAATTTAAAATAAACCCTTTTATATACTGCACATTTATATTTTTGTTGATTTCAAGTATCTGCGAAGCCACAAACTGTATACTCAGTATGCTTTCATACAATCATTTCCCTTACAGATACGGCTTTATATATTCTGCAGTAATACTGCTGACGGGAGCATATTTATATAATAAAGCAAATGTCCCCGAAAGAAGATCGGTAAAAGCGAACGCACTCGGTTCAATTGTGGGAAGTATTTCAATTGTAATAACAATATTGATTGCATTTGAAATCAACAAACAAGGAGCATATTATTATAAATACGGTTTTGTGTTATTGCTTATTATTATAAGTATTTTATTATATGTTATCCCTTTTAATAAAATGCTTAAATATGGTTTCGGCATTGCCAATACCGTGATATTTTCATTTGCACTCATTGCCCCGGCATTAATAGTTCCGTCCGAAGGAATACCTGCGGGAAAATTCGGAATATACGACAAATACCTTAACGAAAACACAAATTTTGAAGAAATAAAAGATTTTGAACAAAAAACCATTGAAAGCTACAATACATATTATTTACAAAACAAAACGGGTGACCCGCTTCACAAATTAAAAACCGTAGACGGAACATACGATGTAAACTACGCATTTCAGACAGGAGCATACACTTATTCGGGGTGGACTA
>CAMOYW010000028.1 GCA_946630405.1 uncultured Clostridia bacterium
CTGTCGGACTTTATTTTTGGCAAAAGCTGAATTCCGAGAAAATGAACACGGCTGAAAACGAGATACAGGTAGTTGTAAATATATCCGAGGGTGAAGGTGTTTCCGAAATAGCAGAGCAACTTGCACATTCGGGAGTTATCGATAACGAACTTCATTTCAGATTTCTTTGCAAAAAGCACGGCAAAGGAGCGGAGTTTAAGTACGGCACTTATACCTTTACAAACAATATGACTTTTTCGGAAATATGCGATGTACTTGAAGGCGGTGCATTAAGCAGCACGGATATTATGCTCACCGTTCCCGAGGGCAAGTGGGCATCGGACATTGCCGAAATGGCGGAGAAAAAAGGTATATGTACGGCGGAAGAATTTATGGAAGCCGCAAACAGTGCCGATTACGATTATGACTTTGTGTCACAGATACCGTCCGAGGGTCGCAAGGTTCTTTTGGAGGGCTATCTCTACCCCGAAACTTACGTTGTAAAGCCCGGGACTACCGCTAAACAGCTTGTTTCGCTCATGCTTGCCGAATTTGATAAGAATATCAACAATGAATTTAAAACTTCCATACAAAACAGCGGCAAATCTCTTGATGAGCTAGTCAGAATCGCATCTGTTATCGAGGGTGAGGTAAGTTATCCCGATGAGCGTAAAACGGTATCTTCCGTAATTTATAACAGACTTGATAAGGGTATGAGGCTTCAGATGAACGACACCGTTCAATACGCTTTGGGAGAAAGAAAGCGTGTGCTTGAATCAGACCTTAAAACGGAAAGCGACTATAATACATACTATGTAAAAGGTCTTCCGATAGGCCCTGTCGGAAACCCGGGGATCGAGTGCCTTAAAGCGGCTGCCGAACCTGACGAGACCGATTATTTATATTATGTGCTTGAGGATGCCGTATCCAAGAAACATAAATTTACATCGGATTATAATGAATTTTTAAATAACAAAAACGATTATTTTGAAAAGAAGGACGGCTAATGAGTTTAGTTGATAAAAGGCTTGAAAAATACATACGTAATATTCAGCCGCTTTGTAACGGATTTCTTGGCGATATCCAAAAAGGAGCTTATGCAGAAGAGCTTCCGATAATGGCAAATGATACACTCAGGCTGTTGGGGCAGTATTTAGATTTGTTGAAGCCCAAAAGAATACTTGAAATAGGTACTTGTATAGGGTTTTCGGCGCTTTATATGTCCTCGTTTTTACCAAAAGACGGTGAGCTTGTCACAATTGACCGATATCCGTATATGATAGAGAGAGCCAAGGAGAATTTTGCAAAGTACGATAAAGACGGGCGTATCACACTTATAGAAGGGCAGGCAAACGATGTTGTGCCCGAACTGGATCAAAAAGGGGAACGCTTTGACTTTATACTTATGGATGCGGCAAAAGGGCAGTATATAAGCTTTTTGCCACATTGTATAAATATGCTTAATACAGGCGGTATACTTTTTACGGATGATATATTTCAAAACGGTACCGTTGCTTTAAAATGGGAACAGATCCCGCACAGACAAAAGACGATATACAAAAGATTAAACGAGTTTTTATTTGAGATCACTCATAACGAAAAATTGAACACCGCTCTTTTGACCGTCGATGACGGAGTTGCCGTAAGCAGAAAAATAGGAGAATGATATGAAGGTTGAGTTACTTGCTCCCGCGGGAGATCTTGAAAAACTTAAAACTGCCGTTTTGTATGGTGCCGATGCCGTATATATGGGTGGTACGAGTTTTTCGCTGAGGGCAAAAGCGAAAAATTTTGATGAGGAGCAGATGAAAGAGGGTATAGACTTTGCGCACAGTCACGGAGTTAAAGTATATATCACCTGCAATATATATGCTCACAATGAAGATATCGACAAAGTGGGAGATTACCTTGTTTCACTTGAAAAACTTGGGGCGGATGCCGTTTTGATCTCAGACCTGGGGGTTTTTGCCATAGCAAGAGAGGTCGTGCCGAATCTTGAAATACACATAAGCACACAGGCTAATAATACCAATTATCGTTCCGCAAAATTTTGGCTTGATAACGGGGCTAAAAGAATAGTAATGGCAAGGGAGCTTTCCGTAAAGGAAATAAAGGAGCTTCACAATAGGGTGCCCGAGGCGGAAATAGAGTCTTTTGTGCATGGTGCTATGTGTATAAGCTATTCGGGAAGGTGCCTTTTAAGCAATTATCTGACTGGCAGAGATGCAAATGCGGGCGCTTGTTCACACCCTTGCAGGTGGGAATACTTCGTATCCGAAAAAACAAGACCCGGGGAATATATGCCCATTGTTGAGGAAGAAAGAGGAACATATATATTTAATTCCAAAGATCTTTGCATGATAGAGCATATTCCCGAACTTATTGATGCGGGTGTTTATTCCTTTAAGCTTGAAGGAAGGATGAAAACGCCGTTTTATGTGGCGACCGTAACTTCTGCGTATCGTAAAGCCATAGATGATTACCTTGAAGATCCCCAAAAATACGAAAGCAATAAACAAAGCTATGTAGAGGCAGTCTCAAAGGCAAGTTACAGAGGCTTTACCACGGGATTTTATTACGGAAAACCTACGGATGAAGATCAGGTATATACCACAAGCGCTTATATAAGGAACTATGATTTTGTGGGCCTTGTAAAGAAATGTGAAGACGGGTTTATTACCGTTGAGCAGAGAAATAAATTCAGTGTCGGTGATGATGTGGAGATCATTCAACCGAGCGGAAATGTTTTGAAAATGACGATAAACGAAATGTATGATGAGGAAGGCGATCGTATCGAAAGTGCGCCTCACGCACAGCAGTCGGTAAAGATCAAGATCGAAAATACGGTTGAATATTTTTCGATGATAAGAAGGGAAGCCGAGTGAAAAAGCTGATAATTACGATATTTTTTTTGCTTGTCAGCATTAGCTTTGTTTATGCGAATGAGCATGAATATATCGTCGAGATGAAACAAGGGTCAATTCCGCGAGAGGGAGAAAGTTTAGGGCATGATCTCTATTGCGTTGATACGGATGAAGCCGTTAAGCTTGTGTTTTCGGGAAAAGTTCGAGATATATGCAAAAACGAGGATCTGAGTTTGTATGAGTATTACTCTAATAAATACTATCCAAACCAGACATATATTCAAACCATGAATATTTTACCTTTGATTGACGCTACTCCAAAAGGTAAAGGCGTTCGTGTGGGTGTGATAGACAGCGGATGTTACAACGGGCATGCGGATTTTGAAGGCGCAAACATATCGGAAGGCTATAACTATGTCGCGGGCAATACAGACGTTACGGACACTTCGGGTCACGGGACTTCTGTAATGGGAGTTATGGCGGCTCAGGATAATTCCATAGGAGTTTTGGGGATAGCTCCCGAGGCAGAATATGTGCCTCTTTGCGTTATGTACAACGGTAAGGGCACAACAGAGCATCTGATAAAGGCTCTTTACGGTGCAGCTGATGATTTTGAATGTGATATTATCAATATCAGTCTCGGGGTATCGACCGATGTATCTATATTAAAAAAGGCTGTTCAATATGTTACGGATAAGGGGATAATAGTGGTTGCCGCAGTAGGTAATTACAACCCCGAGGCATTAAACTACCCTGCATCTTATGACAATGTGATTTCGGTAAATTCCGTAGATAACAGTTTAAATCTTACAAATTACGCCAAAACGCATGGAGTAACGGAGCTTAGTGCAGTGGGTACGGTATATACGACTGATAATTCGGGAGGATACAGAAGCATATCGGGTACGAGCTTTTCCGCACCTATTATCACGGGAATGCTTGCAGATACACTTAGCTATGCCGAGGATGTGGATGTAAATTCGGTTATAAAGGCTGCGACCCTTGATATTTTGGATTCGGGGAAAGATTTTGCGGGTTACGGAGTGTTATTGGGCGATGAGGTATTGAATTTTATACAAAATGATGATAAAATATTCATATCTCCGATATATAAAAACGGGGATGTATATAATATTAAGCTATATTCCGCACAAGAGCATAATGCCGATGTGGCGGTGTCCGAATTTTCAAATCGGGTGTTTAAAAAAGTTGTATTTTTAAATCCGAGCTATACCGACGGTGTTGCTTATATGACGAATAATTCGGACGGCGAAGTGAATATAGCGGCGGTAAGCAGTATAAAAGAACTGCTTCCGCAATCCAATATCCGAAATACGGAAAACTAAGGAGGAGAAGATGAAAAAGATTTTAGGCGCTGTTTTGGGGTTAGCTTTTATGCTTGCACCTACTATGGTATTTGCCGCTCATAATTTAACTATTGAGGCAATACCTTCGGTTTCAAGTGTTGAAGCGGGAGATGAATTCTATGTGGATTTCAGAGTGACGGAAAACGAGGACGGCTTTAACAGCCTTACCGCTTATGTTGATTTTGACGAAACAAAGGTCGAGGCTGTGAGCTACGAGGATGACGACACTTCCGACTATATAAAGTACACATCTGCTTACGGCGATGTTAAATATTTGTTTACAAATAATTTTATAAACGGCAGAGTTGATTTTGTGCCTAAAAAGGGAGATGCCGATTATCTCGGTGCTGCGGACGGAGTTAAGAATGCGGGTAAGCTCGGCAGAATCAAGCTTTCCGGTTTTCTTGATAAAAATGTAGACGGTTATCTTCAAAACTATACCGAAACGGGACGAATATGTCAGCTTAAATTCAAAGCTCTTGCAAGCGGTACGGCTGAATTTGGATTTGAACCCGTTTCTATAAAGCACATGAATATGGGCAAATCGGAAAGCAATGATGTTTCCGTTGTTACGGGAAGTGTGGAAATATCGGGCGGAAGCAATGAAACTACTACCGAATCCGTAACAGAAACCACCACAACAGGTGTTACCTCTCAAACCACTACCGTTCGCACATCTACAGGTGGCGGCGGAGGCGGTGGTGGCTCAAGGTCATCATCCGACACGACCACTACTACTACGGAATCGACCGAGGTAACAACAAGGGAGTCGGGTTCCGAGATCACCACGGATTTAACCGATGCAGATACGGATTCAAATGTGTCCGATACTCAGAGATTTAGTGATGTGCTTTCCGATTTTTGGGGAGCATCTTACATAAACGATCTTGCAGCTAAGGGAGTTATATCGGGATATAGTGACGGTACATTTAAGCCCAATGCACCCGTTAAGCGTTGTGATTTTATAATTATGCTTATGAACGGTCTTGAGTTTGATGCCGAAGCTACGGATAATTTCTCCGACTGCGAAGAGGGCGCTTATTATTATACCGCTGTTGCTAAGGCAAAGGCTCTCGGTATTGCAAGCGGAAACGGAGACGGAACATTCTCTCCCGCATCCGAGATCACAAGACAGGATATGATGATACTTGCAAGAAAGGCTCTTGAACTTAAGAGCGGAGAAACGCTTGAATCCGATGAGACCGTGCTTGATGTATTTGCCGACAAGGATGAAATATCACCCTACGCTGTTGATTCTCTTGCGGCTATGGTAAAGGCAGGCGTGGTTTCCGGTAAGGGAGACGGTATAGCTCCTCTTGCAACTACAACGAGAGCCGAGTGTGCCGCAATTATCAGCAGAATTATGTAATTTGTGATATACAGCAAAAGGCTCATAAAAGTAAAGTTTTGTTAAAGGGGGTGTGAAAAAACTTGTTTTTTTCACATCCCCTAAATCATAGGAGGAAATATGGATTACGAGGTAATAAGCAGCGAGGTCGTGTATACGGGCAAGGTCTTTAACATAGAAAAAGACAGGATCACATTGCCCGACGGCAGGCAGACCGTGAGAGAGACCGTTGTACACGGTGGAGCTGCGGCTATTCTTCCGATAGATAATGACGGAAAGATCATATTTGTAAGACAATATCGTCATTCCGCAAAGGCGATGACATTGGAGATACCTGCGGGCACACTGGAAAAGGGTGAAGACCCGAAGGTTTGCGCCGTAAGAGAGCTTGAGGAAGAAACGGGATTTAAAGCAGAGAAAATGGAATATATGTTTAAGCTTTATTCTTCAATAGGGTTTTGTTCGGAAGTATTATATTTCTACAAAGCGGAGGGATTGTATAACGGTACATTAAATCCCGATGATGATGAATTTATCGAAGTCGAAAGATATTATCCCGAAGAAGCGGTAAAGCTCATAAAAGAAGGGAAGATATGTGACAGTAAAACCGCATCTGCCGTATATGCGTATATTGCCGAAAAGGAGGGGAAACTTTGAATTTAACCGAGAAAGATTATTTGGATCAGATCGAAAGACAAAGAGCTCAAGATCCGCTTATAGGCGCAAAGGTATGCGGACAGGAGCTTTATTACAGATATACAAAGGGATTTAGCGATTCTTCGGGTAAAGTGGATGATGAGATACTTGTGCTTATGGCAAGCGGTATGGCGGGATTTGCCTGTCAGGTCGCAGTCAGGGAACGGGAGCTCCCCGTAACGATAAAGGTTGCCGTAAGCGGTAAAAGGTATATTTTCGGAGAAAGTATAAACAAATATTTGTTTAATGACGATTACAGCGTATGGCATATAGTTGCGGGAATATATCACAAAACTTATCCCGATAAGCCTATTCCCGATATGAAAGATGTGATAGACAGAGTTTCCGCAAATATCGGTAATGAAGAATATGTTATAGGCGGAATAGCCAAAGCGGAAGATTATGTGGGACAATATGCGCTTCTTTGGAAGAATTTTGACAATCTTTGCGGTAAATTTTGCAAAACCGTTGAGGAAAAGGCGATCGCCTATAATGTAGCTTTGCAGCTCGCACTTGAAAACGCTTTTAATACGGTAGGAGAAAAGGTGTTTTTCCTTGCCATGGAAAATGCGATTTTTGCATCCAAACCCGATCAGACACTTATAAAAGAATTTTTGGGGTGAAGAAATGGGACCTTATGAAGCCTTTGCATCGGTATATGATAAATTTATGGATGATGTGCCGTATGATAAATGGTGTGAATACATTAAGAAAATATTCAAAAGGTACGATAAGCCTACCGCAAGCGGACTTGTAGCGGATCTCGGCTGTGGTACGGGAAATATGACGCTGCGCCTTTCTAAAGAAGGCTTTGAGATGATAGGTATAGATATTTCGGAGCAAATGCTTGCCGTTGCAAGACAAAAGGCAGAAAAAGAAAAACAAAACATTCTTTTTCTTAATCAGGATATGACCGAATTTGAGCTTTACGGCACGGTTGATGCTATTGTAAGCGTGTGTGATTGTATCAATTACATAACGGAAGGCGAAGAGCTTGAAAAGGTTTTTGCTCTTGTTCAAAACTATCTTGAACCAAACGGTCTGTTTGTGTTTGATATAAATACCGTTTATAAGTTTAGGCATATCCTTGCGGATAATTCTTTTTGCAGGACGGAAGAGGACGAAGCCTTTACATGGGAAAACTATTTTGATGAGGCATCGGGGATAAATGAATATCTGACCAATTTTTTTATCAAAAACAGTGACGGGACTTATTCAAGGTATGAAGAAGCTCATTATGAAAAGGCATACGAAACGGATGAGATAAAGGTAATGCTTGAAAGAGCAGGATTGACATGTCTTGCCTGTTTTGAAGAACTGACTTTTACCGAACCTTCAAATGATGCACAAAGAGTGTTTTTTGTGGCAAGAAAAACCGTTAGCCGATCTTAAACAAGGTATCGGAGTATATTTTTACCAATATAAACAGATGATAGTGCATATGGGGGAAATAAAGAGGTATGTATTTTTACCGCCACTTTAATAGTGATTACGGTAGATATATCCCTTATGACGGAAAGAATACAGTTCAATATTTATATATCTGATTTTTACAACAATAATGATAGGCTTGCGTGAAGTTTTAAACCGAGAGTGATTTATCTACAGCATTGAGAAAGTCTTATCAAAAGTCGGTAAAAGAAAGGGTGTAAAAGAAAGAGGCTGCCCTTGCTTTTGGGGTAGCCTCTTATTTGTTTTATTCATCTTCCAAGTCCCATTCGGCTATTTCCTTGAACGGGAAATAGCCTGTTTCTTATCAATAAAACTTTTTCAGCTTTTATTAAAAAGCTTTTTTAATTCTATGAACAAATATGCATTCGCT
>CAMOYW010000029.1 GCA_946630405.1 uncultured Clostridia bacterium
CTGTGCCGCTTTATGCTATCTCGCCCGATGCACTCAACTTTTCCGCCTGTTCGGGAGTGATAAGTGCATTGGGAAGTTCGTCCAGATCTCCGTTTATTACGGAATCGAGTTTATGAAGGGTGAGCCCTATCCTATGATCTGTCACCCTACCCTGCGGATAGTTGTAAGTTCTTATCCTTTCGTTCCTGTTTCCTCTTCCGACCTGACTTTTACGCTCGGAAGCCATTTCATCGTGTACACGTTGCTGTTCCATATCGTAAAGGCGGCTCATAAGCACCTTTAAAGCCTTTTCTTTATTTTTAAGCTGGCTTTTTTCATCCTGACACGATATTACGATACCCGTAGGGTAATGTGTAAGTCTTACGGCAGAATCCGTAGTATTGACACACTGACCGCCGTTTCCGGAAGCTCTGAATACATCAAAACGATAATCCTTAGGATCGAGAACGACATCTCTTTCTTCAACCTCGGGCATAACAGCCACTGTAACGGTCGAAGTATGTATCCTTCCGCCCGATTCCGTTGTGGGGATACGCTGAACTCTGTGAACTCCGCTTTCAAATTTAAGCCTTGAATAAACGTTATTTCCGTTTATCATAAAGCATATTTCACGATACCCGCCCGATTCACCCTCATTTGCGGATATAATGTCAATTTTCCAGTGTTTTGTCTCCGCATACCTTGAATACATTCTAAACAAATCGCCCGCAAATATATTTGCTTCGTCTCCGCCTGCTCCGCCTCGAATTTCCATAATAACGTTCTTTTCGTCATTGGGGTCTTTGGGAAGAAGCAAAAGCGTAAGCTCTCTTTTTATATCATCAAGTCTTTCGGAATACTCCGAAAGTTCCTCTTTTGCAAGCTCTTTCAGCTCCTCATCGTCACCCGAAAGAAATTCCTTTGCATTATCAATGCTTTCCGCAACGAAATTGTACTCATCGTACTTTTCCACAATTGGAGAAAGCTCGCTCATTTCCTTCATACATGAACTTAATTTCTGTGCATCGGCGATAATATCGGGATCCGCCGTCATATCCGCAAGCTCCTCGTACCTGCGCTTGATATCGTCAAGCTTTGAAAGCATTATATCACTCCTATAAAAACATTAATTCTTATTTTACCATACTTTACGAGATTTAACAAGATTGATTTTTCATTATAGTATAAATCGAATATATTTTATCCTTTTGGGGAAGCCACTGTGAAAATGCAGCCGCACTTCCGCAAGCTACCGAAAACATAAGCGGATCAATATCATCACTTGTAAGAGCGTACAAAAAACCTGCAAGCATACTGTCTCCCGCTCCCACGGTGCTGATTACCTTTCCTTTTGGTGCGGACATATATCTGCTTCCGCCTTTAAAATAAAGTGTAGCTCCCTTTTCACCGAGCGAAAGCAAAACATACTTACTGTTAAGTGACGAAAAGTCTTTTTCCGTAAAATCGGTATCCGTGAAATAATCTTTAAGTTCGCTTTCGTTCGGCTTTACAAGAAAGGGAGAATATTTTACAGCGTATTTAAGTTTCGGGATATCAAAAACTATTCTTTCGGCTTTAATATGGGGAACGATTTCATCAAGCAATGAATAATCGTTCATTGAGCCGCTTATTACGACCATATCATCTTTTTGGATTTTCTCGGCAATACTTACAAGTTCCGAAATATTATATTCTACTATCCCTTTTCCGTTTATCTGGGTTTCCGTTTCGTTAAATATTTTAACATTTATCCTTGTATCACCAAACAGGGATTCTGAGAAAATACAGTCCATATCTTGTAGCATAGACTTTAAAATTTCTCCGCTTTTCCCTCCCGTAACGACCACGGCTTTATTACGAACTCCAAGTCTGTCAAGTACGATCGATGTATTTATTCCTTTTCCGCCGGGGTAAAGCATTTCCTTTTCAGCTCTTGATATTCCTCCGATATTTATATCAGAATAAACATAATGATCTATGGAAGGATTAAAAGTAAAGGTATATATCATAGCTCACTTAATTTATCGAGTATGGCTTTAGCACAATCCGATTTACTCATAATGGGAAGTTCCGTAACGCCGCTTTTTGTAATAAGCGTAATAACATTAGTATCGCTTTTAAAACCAGCACCGCTCACTTTCAAATTGTTGGCACATATCATATCGAGATTTTTCTTTTCAAGCTTTTTTTGAGAATTTTCAAGCATATTTTCGGTCTCCATGGAGAAGCCGCATAATATCTTATCTTTTTTGTTCTTTCCGAGCCAGCCGAGTATATCATCCGTCCTTTTAAGAGGTATGGACATATCATCATCCGATTTTTTCAATTTATTATCCGCCGTCGATACGGGAGTATAGTCTGCAACAGCAGCCGCTTTAACAACTATATCGCACGATTCAAACTCACTTTTGACAGCATTGAACATTTCCTTTGCGCTTTTAACTTTTATCACATTGCAAAAAGGAGGCTCTTTAGCTTCCGTATGACCAGCAACGACAGTTACTTTCGCTCCTCTTAACATAGCTTCGTAAGCCACAGCAAAGCCCATTTTACCGCTTGAATAGTTTGTGATATATCTGACGGGGTCGATAGCTTCACAGGTCGCACCCGCGGTAACAAGTACTTTTTTACCCGAAAGAGTTTTTTCCCTTTCAAGTTCTCTGTAAATGTATTCGCATATATATTCGGGGTCGGGTAATTTACCCTTACCCACATCGCCGCAGGCAAGCAGCCCCGTATCGGGCTCAATAAATACGCACCCAAAGCTCTTAAGCTTTTCAATATTTGCTTGAACTATCGGATTTTCGTACATGGCTGTATTCATCGCAGGAGCAATAAATACCTTGCACTTACATGCCATTACCGTGGTAGAGAGCATATCATCTGCTATACCGTTTGCAAGCTTACCGATAATATTGGCGGTAGCGGGCGCAATAAGTACCGCATCAGCCTGTTTTGCAAGCGAGATATGCTTAACATCGTATTGTATGCCTTTATCAAATGTCTCGACTATACATTTATTATTAGTCAATCTTTCAAAAGTTAAAGGTGTAATAAGCTCGCAGGCGTTTTTGGTCATGATCACATTCACATTATAATAATTCTTATAAAGCGTATGAGCAACTATCGCTGCCTTATACGCTGCTATTGAACCCGTAACGCCTAAAATAACATTTTTCATTTATAATCCTCGGGACGCTCACTCGATAATCCAAAATAATACCTTATAGCCGCCACAATCCTTTCAGCAGCGTGACCGTCACCGAAGGGATTTTTCGAAGCAACCATTTTATTATAGCTCTCTTTATTGTCAAGTAGATCCTTAGTTTGAGCATAAATCTCATTTTCGTCAACTCCCGCAAGTCTTAAAGTACCCGCCTGTAATCCCTCGGGACGCTCCGTAACATTTCTCAAAACGATAACGGGCTTTCCGAGAGAGGGAACCTCTTCCTGTAACCCGCCGCTGTCGGTAAGGACAAGGTAGCTTAAACTCATAAGGTTGTGCATATTTTCAATATCAAGAGGATCTATAAGATGTATTCTGTCATGTCCTCCCAAAATACCGAATGCTGTCTCTCTTACAGCGGGATTGTAATGAACGGCATAAACCACTTCTATATCTTCATAATCTTCTACAAGGCGAAGTACGGCTTTACATATATTTTCAAGGGGTTTACCGAGGTTTTCTCTTCTGTGAGCCGTCATGGTGATAACACGCTTGTTTTTGTAGTCAATTTCATTAAGCTCATCAAGATCGAATTTAAAACCCTCTTTTACCGTTGTTGCAAGACAATCGACTGCTGTATTTCCCGTGATAAAGATGTTTTCTTCGCCAATATTTTCTTTAAGCAGATGTTCCTTTGCAAGGTAGGTGGGAGCAAAGTGAAGGTCTGCAAGGTGTCCCGTAAGTACTCTGTTCATTTCTTCGGGGAAAGGCTGATACTTGTCGTATGTACGAAGTCCCGCTTCAACATGACCAAGCTTTGTTTCGTTATAAAAAGCCGCAAGAGAGCCCATAAAAGTGGTACTTGTATCTCCGTGAACGAGTACAAGGTCGGGCTTTTCTTCTTTTATGACCTCATCAAGTCCCGTCAAAGCTTTTACCGCAATACCCGTAAGGGTCTGTCTGCTTGTCATGATATTAAGGTCGTGATCGGGCTTAAGTTTGAATATTTCAAGCACCTGATCGAGCATTTCTCTATGCTGTGCGGTAACGCATACAACCGAGTCAATGTCGTCGAATTTTTCAAGCTCTTTTACAACGGGAGCCATTTTAGTTGCCTCGGGTCTTGTCCCGAAAACGCTCATTACTTTGATTTTCTTCATATTGATCTACCTTTTTTACAACAAAAGGAAACACAGTACCCTTCTGTGTTTCCTTTTTAATACATTTTACATTGATTGGTGACAGGTTCTCTTAATTACATCGTCCTGCTGTTCTTTTGTAAGATCGATAAACTTAACGGCGTAACCCGACACTCTTATGGTGAAGTTTGCATACTCGGGCTTTTCGGGATGTGCCTGAGCATCGAGAAGCTTCTCCGTGCCGAATACATTTACGTTAAGGTGATGAGCTCCCTTATCAAAGTAACCGTCAAGAACTCTTACAAGGTTATCTTTCTGCTCATCTACAGAGTGACCGAGAGCCGAAGGACTAATGGTCTGAGTGTTTGAAATTCCGTCAAGTGCATACTCATAAGGAAGCTTAGCAACGGAATTGAGAGAAGCAAGGAGACCATTCTTCTCTGCACCGTATGCGGGGTTTGCACCGGGTGAAAGAGGCTCTCCTGCCTTTCTTCCGTCGGGAAGCGATCCCGTAGCCTTGCCGTATACCACGTTAGAGGTAATGGTAAGGATACTTGTGGTAGGTTCGGAATTTCTGTAAGTATTATGCTTTTTGATCTTCTTTAAGAAGGTCTTAAGAAGCCATACCGCAATTTCGTCCGCTCTGTCATCATCATTACCGTAGCGGGGGAAATCGCCCTCAACTTCAAAGTCCTTTGTAAGACCGAACTCGGGTTCTCTTATGACCTTGACTTTTGCGTACTTGATAGCGGAAAGGGAATCAACTACGTGTGAAAAGCCTGCTATACCCGTAGCAAATGTTCTTCTTACATCGGTATCTATAAGAGCCATTTCGGCTGCCTCATAATAGTACTTGTCGTGCATGTACTGAATGAGGTTAAGGGTATTGACATATACGCCCACAAGCCAATCCATCATCTTGTCGAACTTCTCGATGACTTCGTCATAGTCAAGATATTCGCTTGTGATAGGCTGATATGCGGGACCGCACTGCTCATGTGTCTTAACATCTCTTCCGCCGTTCATAGCGTAAAGAAGACACTTTGCAAGGTTTGCTCTTGCTCCGAAGAACTGCATCTCCTTACCGGTCTGTGTAGCGGATACACAGCAGCAGATGGAGTAATCATCACCCCATACGGGACGCATAACATCATCGTTCTCGTATTGTATAGAGCTTGTGGTCACGCTGATTTTAGCAGCATACTTCTTGAATGTTTCGGGAAGTCTGGAGCAATAAAGCACGGTAAGGTTAGGCTCGGGAGAAGGTCCCATATTTTCAAGAGTATGAAGGAAACGGTAATCGTTCTTTGTAACCATAGAACGACCGTCCTGACCCATACCTGCGACCTCAAGAGTAGCCCAAACGGGATCGCCCGAGAAAAGCTCGTTATAAGATTTGATCCTTGCGAATTTGACCATACGAAGCTTCATTACAAGGTGATCTATAAGTTCCTGAGCCTGAGACTCGGTAAGTGTGCCGTTGTCAAGATCTCTCTGGATGTAAATATCGAGGAATGTGGAAACTCTTCCCACACTCATTGCGGCACCGTTTTGAGTTTTGATAGCAGCAAGGTAACCGAAGTAGAGCCACTGAACAGCTTCCTTGGCATTTTGAGCGGGCTGAGAAATGTCATAGCCATAGCTTTCAGCCATTTTCTTCATCTTCTTAAGAGCCTTTACCTGCTCTGCTATCTCTTCTCTTAAGCGAATGACATCATCTGTCATCACACCGCATCCGCAGTTATTAAAATCATCGACCTTCTGCTCAATAAGGTAATCTATGCCATAGAGAGCAACTCTTCTGTAATCGCCTACGATACGACCTCTTCCGTATGTATCGGGAAGACCCGTAAGGATATGATTGTGACGTACAGACTTCATCTCGGGAGTATATACATCGAATACTGCCTGATTATGTGTTTTGTGATAGTCTGTAAATATTTTATGTAATTCGGGGTCTGTTTCATAGCCATACATAGCGGCTGCCTGCTCAGCCATTTTAATACCGCCGTATGGCATAAATGCACGCTTTAAAGGCTTATCCGTTTGAAGTCCGACTATCTGCTCAAGACTTTTAAGCTCCTCTGAAATATAGCCTGCACCGTATGCATCAATATCGGAAACGACCTTTGTCTCACATTCGAGTACGCCGCCCTTAGCTCTTTCCTCCTTTTGAAGCTCGGACACTCTGCCCCAAAGCTTCTTTGTAGCCTCGGTGGCTCCCGATAAAAAGCTTTCGTCTCCATCATAACGTGTATAGTTACGCTGAATAAAGTCGCGAACATTGACCTCATCCGTCCAAAGTCCGGATGTAAAGCCCTGCCACTGTGTTTTCATTCTGACAATCCTCCGTAAAAAACTTTGAGATTAAATACATGACCGAACTGCGCCTACTCAGACCGATCATCTTTGAGCGGTACACCGTATATTGTGATCCACTTTGTTAACAAAATAACCACATATAACAACATCTGCTCATTTACAGCTATAATTATACTTTTTTTCCCATATTTAGTCAAGTAAAAGGAAAAAATAAAATGTTCAAGAATAATTTGTTAAATTTTTATTTTTTGTTACATTTACACAAACGGGAATTTTTATTCATAAATAAAACAGCTCCGATATACGAAATTAAATCGTTCATTCGGAGCTGTTTAAAATAATTATTTATCTATTATCATTTGGTTAACGGCGCTTACTATCGCTCTTAAGGAGCTTTTTGCCACATTCTGGCTCGTTCCCACACCAAAGTATGAATTCTGGTCGCTGTCAAAGAGCTGTATATAAGTAATAGCTCTTGACTTGTTGCCAAACTCCATAGCGTGTTCGCTGTAATTTACAATATTGAACTTTATGTCGAGCTTATCCATTATAAGCTTACAGAATGCGTCAATAATGCCGTTTCCGCTGCCTTCAACGGTAACTTCTTTTCCTTTATATATAAGGTCACAGCTGATGTCAACATTATCATCCGTTGCGTTTTCCCTGTAATATTTAACGGAAAGAGGCTCTTTGATGTAGTAGGTATCTATGAAGAAATCTCTTATCTCCTCGGGTTCAAGCTCCCTGTCCTCGTCTACGGATTTTTGCGTTACCTTCTTGCTGAAATCCTGCTGTAAGCTCTTGGGAAGCACCAAGCCGAAGCTGTTTTCAAGGATATATGCCACACCGCCCTTACCCGACTGCGAATTGATACGGATAATGGGGTCGTAGTTTCTGCCTACATCGAGTGGATCTATAGGAAGATAAGGCACCTCCCAACGCTCGGGGTGTTCTGCAAGGCGTGCCATACCCTTTTTGATGGCATCCTGATGAGAACCCGAGAATGCCGTATATACAAGCTCACCTGCATACGGATGACGTGCATGTATAGGCATAAGTGTGGAGTCCTCGTAGATCTGTATGGCTTTGTTTATATTTGAAAAGTCAAGTTCGGGGTCTACGCCCTGTGTAAACATATTAAGAGCCATTACCATAATGTCGGCATTTCCCGTTCTTTCACCATTGCCGAAAAGAGTACCCTCTACTCTGTCA
>CAMOYW010000030.1 GCA_946630405.1 uncultured Clostridia bacterium
TGGCTGAATAATGGATCTGTTCATAACTCTGTTGGCAGCCGTATTTGTGAATAATTTTATATTCTGCAAATTCCTCGGCATCTGTCCCTTCCTTGGCGTATCAAAGAAGGTAGAAACGGCGGCAGGTATGGGTATAGCCGTAATATTCGTTATTACGCTTGCTTCTGCGGCAACTTGGCTTTGCTACAACTTCCTGCTCGTACCCCTTCATTTGGAATATCTTTATAACATAGCTTTCATATTGATAATCGCATCTCTCGTGCAGTTTGTTGAGATGTTTATAAAGAAGAGTTCACCTTCCCTTTATCAGGCTCTCGGTGTGTATCTTCCTCTTATCACCACCAACTGCGCCGTACTCGGTGTAACGGTCAACAATATGGAGAGCAGTTTCGGATTTATTAAATCCATAGTAAACGGATTCGGTGCGGCTGTCGGTTTCGCTCTTGCTATCGTTCTTTTTGCAGGCGTAAGAGAAAGGATCGCTTCTTCCCCTATCCCCAAGCCTTTCCAAGGCTTCCCCATAGCACTTATAACAGCAGGCCTTATGAGTATAGCCTTTTTGGGCTTCTCCGGTATGCTTTGATCAAGGAGGGATAATATGTTAAATTCAATTTTATTCCCGATCCTTGTATTGGGTGTAATGGGTGTGATATTCGGCTGTGTACTCGGATTTGCTTCCATAGTATTCAAAGTTGAGAGAGACCCCAAAATAGACGAGATAAGAGCTTGCTTACCCGGTGCTAACTGCGGCGGCTGCGGCTTTGCTGGCTGTGACGCACTTGCTGAGGCGATCGCAAGCGGCAAAAGCCCCGTAAACGGTTGTCCCGTCGGCGGAGCTGATGTGGCTGCTAAAATAAGTCAGGTCATGGGCGTTGAAGCGGGAGATTCCGTTAAAATGACAGCTTTTGTCAAATGTAACGGTAACTGCGAAGCGGCTAAAAACAAATTCGACTACTACGGTGTTGAAGACTGCGACCTTGAAAACGGCTTGAACGGCGGACATAAGGCTTGCTCCTACGGCTGTTTGGGTGACGGCAACTGCGTGCGTGCCTGTGCATTTGATGCGATACATGTTGTAAACGGTGTCGCTGTTGTGGATAAAGACAAATGTGTAAGCTGTGGCGCTTGTATCAAGGCTTGTCCCAAGAACCTTATCGAGCTTGTACCCTACGATAAACTCGTCAGGGTGGCTTGTAACTCAAAGGATATGCCGAAGGCAGCCAAGGACAACTGTTCAAACGCTTGTATGGGCTGTAAGATATGTGAGAAGAACTGTCCCGCAAAGGCTATCACCGTCACCGATTTCCTTGCAAAGGTAAATTACGACGAGTGTACTCAATGCGGAGTATGTACCGAAAAGTGCCCTACAAAGGCAGTATCGAAAAGATAATCCAAAATATTTGTAACTAATGTGATTTTTAGAAAAACACTGATTATATTTTTAAATCAGTGTTTTTCAATATAAGTGGTGATTATATGAAAAAGATTACTATTTTACTATCATTTTTGTTTACATTATATCTGTGCTCAAATGTTATAGCCAAAGAAGCGTATTGTTCAAGAGGACTTATATACATTCCTATCGAAGAGACATTTAAACAACTCGGATATGATGTAGAAGCTGAATATTCCTCATCGGTAGTAGATGTTAAAAAAGCTGACAATAAATATACAATTTATCTAAGCGGCGACCTAATAGTTAAACGTTTTGACGGAAAAAGTGAGACCTTTAAGCCTTACAGCTCCACCGAAAAGATAAGAACGGATTACTATATATCATCAAACGCATTGGAAGAAGCTTTCAATATCAATGTAGTAAAAGATGAAAGCAATAAAGAGTTGATTCTTACCGACAACGGAAAAAGCTATAGATTGAGTTATAAAAATGTAGACTATTCCGAAATAGAAAACTCAAGAAATACAAATGCTGAACCCAAAGAAAAAGATACATCACTCAACGTAGCCTATACGGGTTTTCTTGTGGACGGAGTTGCATTCGCTCCTCTTAGGTATACATTTGAATCATTGGGCTATGATGTACAATATAAAAGCTCAACAAGCACGATATATTTAAGGAATGCTACAAATGTGTATGAAATAAGTATCAATGCTGACTCTATCGTTCAACGAACATCCGAAGGAAAGTCAAATGTTTTTCATCCCGGCACTTTACCTAAGAAAATCGGTGCAAGTTATTATTTACCGCTCAGAGTTATGGCTGATATTTTAGAAGCAGATGTAAGCTGGAACTCCGAAAGCAAAACAGCACATATATCAAAAGACGGAAAAGAGTGCTATCTTTCCTGCGGGGTATATATTGAACCCACAAAAAATACACAAACAAATAATAACGGAAGTAAGCAATTGACAGATGAGGAAAAAGAAACGCAAAGGAAAATAAACGAAGCGTTAATAATCTCTTCCTTATTACAACGGCCCAAAACAGGATATGTTTTCCTTCCAAACGGACAGGTTGTAATAGTTCAAACCAACTAATATTATATAAAAACACCAAATCAAAACTAAGATTTGGTGTTTTTTATTCATCCTATTATCTCACTTTCGGGGATGAAATAATTCCACATTATGTAGGCATCTTCTTTGTTTTCGTAGTATTCTTTACGCCTTCCCGAAAGTTTAAATCCGTTTTTCTTATATAAAGAAATGGCGGCGTCGTTGCTTACCCTCACTTCAAGGGTAACGCCTATCATTTCCTTTTCTTTTCCTATTCTGATAAGCTCTTTTACGATCTTATCGCCTATACCGTTTCTTCTGTGTTTACTTGAAACCGCAATATTTGTGATATAGCCTTCGGTCACTACGTGCCACATTCCTCCGTAGCCGAGTACATTCTCATCATCGTCTACGCACACGACATAAACGGCAAGCTTGTTGTCAAGCTCCTTTTCAAAGGAATTGCGACTCCAAGGTATGGAAAAGCTTTCGTTTTCTATTTCAAGTATTTGGTCAAGATATTTCTTTTTAAGCGGTTCAAGCTTCATTTTCTTTTTCTCTTTCGGCTTGTGATTTTCTCAGGTACATTATATCCACGTCGTTTCCGTTTATTTCGGAATACTTTCCGCTTGCGGCAAGCACACCGATACATGCGGCTCTTTGATATATACATGTAACGGGAGCGACAGAAAATCCGTTTTGAAGTATCGTTTCTTTAAAGACGGGTACACCGTCGCCCACAAAAACAGCTTTTTGCGATATTTTCTTGACTTGTGACACAATCTCGTTAATGTCACAAGCGGTATGTTCGGATAACCGCTCTACCCCGTTTTCATATATAGCCGTATACACCTGAGAACGCCTTGCATCCATTACAGGTACCACAAGAGAATTGCAACCCGCCATATTATAAGCAAGTCCGTCAAGGGTCGGAACGGGGATAATACCGACTCCGTATGCGTAAGCGAGCCCTTTTGCGGCTGCAACACCGATCCTCAATCCCGTAAAAGAACCCGGACCGCAAGCGACCGCTATTGATGTAATATTATCGGCATTTGTCTGTGTTTGCTCCATTACCTCTTTAACGATGGGCATAAGTGTCTGAGAATGTGTTTTTTGATAATTCAGCGTAAGTTCGGCAAGCACCTTTTCCCCGTCCGTAACGGCGGCGGAAGCAACAAGCCCCGAAGTATCTATTGCAAGTATCCTCATTTAATACTTATCCTCCTATAATCATCGCTTTTTGAATAGTCCTTTTCTATGGTTATCCATATGGCATCCTCGGGTAAAATATCTTCAATATTTTCAGCCCATTCCATAAGGCAAACACCGCTACCCGAAATATATTCGTCAAGCCCTATCTCTATCATCTCGTCACTTGAAGAGA
This sequence comes from uncultured Clostridia bacterium, assembly GCA_946630405.1. Taxonomy (GTDB): domain Bacteria; phylum Bacillota; class Clostridia; order Lachnospirales; family CAG-274; genus UBA3680. Next base: position 3,842 of record CAMOYW010000030.1, read on the forward strand.
TACGATAGCAATCGAAGTGATAAAGAGCGATCCTGCCTTCCGTATATTCATTCACTATTGTAAATGTGGGGCTTGTGACTTCTTCTTTAATACCGAGCCCTTCGGCAAATCCCTTTGTAAAAACGGTCTTACCGACACCAAGATCACCTTTCAGACAATACACATCTCCGCTTTTTGCACTTTCGGCGATACTTTTACCGATACTGTAAGTATCTTTTTCTTTAAAGCTCTCTATTACTTTCATCTTCTTCTACCCGAACCGATAATTGCCAAAAGCCTCAAAAGCTGTACCACTGCGGTAGCCGCTGCGGCTACATAAGTCATTGCTGCGGCTTTAAGCACCTTTTTGCAACCGTCTTTCTCGGAAGGTGATACAAAACTGTACTTTTCAAGCTCCTCTAACGCCCTGTATGATGCGTTAAACTCAACGGGAAGCGTGATCATCTGAAAAAGAACCACAAAAAGAAACAAAAAAGCACCTATCATTGCAAGAAACGGCGTGCGTATGATATTCATTATTAAAATACCGAAGATGAATAACGGCATAGCCACATACTGACTGAGATTCACTATCGGAAACAATGAACTTCTGATAGATAAAGGTGTGTAATTTACGTGGTGCTGTATAGCGTGACCCGTTTCGTGAGCGGCAACAGCAAGAGCCGATAAGCTTGCGGAAGCAAATACGGGCTGTGAAAGGCAGACTTTTTTGTTCACTGGGTCGTAATGGTCGGTAAGAGTACCCGCTATTGGTTCAACTGAAACATCCGTGATACCGTTTTGTTCAAGAAGTATCCTCGCAACATCCGCTCCCGAATATCCTCTTGAATTGGCAATCTGTGAATATTTGGCAAATGTGGACTTTACGGAATACTGATAGTAAAGACTTACGCCCGCCAATATGATTACAAGCAAATAAAGCAGCATATCACACCTCCTTTAGTTCAATGAAGCTATACTATGACCTCTTAAATATGCACTTGATGACATTATTTTACCGCCTACGGCTTGAAGTTCCTCTATAAGAAGCTCTCCGTCCTTACAGGAAATGACAAGACCCGTTTTGGAATCGGAGCATATCACCTTACCGACTTCACCTATATTATCGCTGTAGCTTTTGGCTTTAAAAACCTTTATTCTTTCATCACCCACGGTAAAAAATGCTCCCGGTGCGGGATTTAAGCCTCGCACAAGGGATATTATCTCGCTTTTGGTTAAATTCCAATCTATCCTTCCGAGCTCCTTATTTATCATGGGCGCATAGGTAACTTTAGCCTCATCCTGCGCTATGGGAGTGATTTTATCAAACAAGTTAATGGTCTCGACCAAAAGCTCCGCTCCTACGGGTGCAAGCTTATCGTGCAAAGTTGCATAAGTATCGTCCGCAGTTATGCTGACTTCGGCCTTTTTAAGCATATCGCCTGCATCGCACTCCTCACCCATAAGCATGGTGGTGATACCCGTAACTTTATCGCCGTTGATCACAGACCATTGTATGGGAGCCGCTCCCCTGTATTTGGGAAGAAGAGAACCGTGCACATTTATGCAAGCCTTCTTGGGCATATCCAGTATCTTTTTTGAAAGTATCTGTCCGTATGCAACTACCACAAAAAAATCTGCATCAAATGTAGCCAAAAAGTCGGTAAACTCCTCTGATTTTATCCTATCGGGTTGGTATACTGTAAGACCCACACTTTCAGCATACTGTTTTACGGGAGTGGGCTGTAATTTTTTCCCTCTACCTTTGGGCTTATCGGGCTGTGATATAACACAGAGTATTTCATGACCCGCTTCGTAAAGAGCCTTTAACGAATATACGGCAAAATCGGGCGTTCCCATAAATACTATTTTCATTCTTCTTCACCCTCTTCGGTCTCATCCTGTTCGCCCTGTATCTCTTCTACGGTATGAAGCTCGCCCTCAACCTTGTCGGTATAAAGCAAGCCGTCAAGGTGCTCGATTTCGTGGCAAAGCGCCCTTGCAAGCAGCTCCTCGCCCTCTACGAAAAACTCTTCTCCGTTTCGATTTGTCGCCTTTACCTTCACATGGTTCGGTCTTGTGACAACTCCCATATAACCGGGCACACTGAGACATCCTTCATAGCCCGTCTGCTCCCCGTCACACTCTACAATCTCGGGGTTTATAAGCTCAATTATCCCTTCACCCACGTCTATCACGGCAACTCTTCTGAGTATACCCACCTGTGGTGCGGCAAGACCAACTCCGTTTTGACTGTACATGGTATCAGCCATATCATCAAGAAGTTCAAGCGTTCTGTCGCTTATTTTGGTGACGGGTCTGCATTTTTTTCTCAATATTTCATCATCGCTTGTACGTATGTTTCTAATAGCCAAAATAAGTCCTCCTAAACGCGTTTGCTGTCTTTTTCTATATCTCTATGCGTAACTACAACGCTGTGATTATTCTTCTTCAAAAGGGTGTAAAGCTCATTGGCAAGAGTAACGCTTCTGTGTTTTCCGCCCGTACAGCCTATACCTATAACAAGCTGATTTTTTCCTTCCCTGATATAATTGGGTATCAGGAATTCAAGAAGATCGTGTGTCTTTTTAAGGAAATCCACGGATTCCTGCCAGTCCATAACATAATCTCTTACAGGTACATCATTCCCCGTAAGCGCCTTAAGCTCCGTAATATAAAATGGATTGGGAATAAACCTTACATCAAACACAAGGTCACACTCCGCAGGTATACCGTATTTAAAGCCAAAACTCATCACAGAGATCATAAGCGACTCAAACTCCTTATTGTCAAGGAAAATATCGCTTAATTGCTCTCTTAACTGTCTTGTCAATAAATTGGTGGTATCTATTATATAGTCGGATTTTCTTTTTATATCGTAAAGAAGCTCCCTTTCACGCATTATACCCTGGATAATACGCTCGCCTCTTATGGAAAGAGGATGAGATCGCCTTGTTTCCTTGTAGCGTTTTAAAAGAACTTCGTTACTACAGTCAAGGAAAAGTATCTCGTACCTTCCTCCGTCGTTCATAACCTCGGAAAGAACATTGGTAAGTGCGGAGAACATCTTTCCGCCTCTTATATCTATACCGAGAGCGACGTTTTCAAGCTCATTTGAAGGAACGGAGCAAAGTTCTATAAATTTAGGTATGAGGCTTGGGGGCATATTATCCACGCAAAAGAATCCCAGATCCTCCAAAAATTTAAGCACGGTAGACTTTCCCGCTCCGCTCATTCCCGTAACGATAATAAATCTCATCCTCACACCTCCTCATTCGCCAATTATCTTAACTTCGGGTTCAAGTATCACACCCGTTTTTTCTTTAACAATGTTTTTCACTTCTTTTATGAGAGAAAGCACATCGGCAGCCGTAGCCCCGCCGTTATTTACAATAAAACCGCAATGTTTAGGACTTACCTGAGCCTGACCCACGTTATATCCTCTAAGTCCACAGTCGTCTATGAGCTTTGCGGCAAAATAACCGTGCGGACGCTTAAATGTAGAACCTGCACTCGGGAACTCAACGGGTTGCTTTTCGTTCCTGCTTTTGTTATATTCAGCCATTTGTGCAAGTATGGCTTCCTTATCACCCTTTTTAAGTTTAAGCCTTGCTTCGATAACGGGAAGTGCTTCGTCTGATATACGGCTTCCCCTATATCTGAAAAAGCAGTCCTCATTTGTAAGTGTCACAAGCTTGTTTCTTTTAAGTACTGTGCAGCTAATAAGAAGATCTTTTATTTCTCCGCCGTATGCTCCCGCATTCATGCACACCGCTCCGCCTATCGTTCCGGGTATTCCGCACGCAAATTCAATCCCCGTCAAAGAAGCCTGAGCTGCTGCTTTACTTACTGCAGATAAAAGAGCACCGCTTTGTACTATGATCTCGTCGTCCTGTACATCAATATCGTTAAAATTCTTATAAAGCTGTATGATAACACCACGGAAGCCTTTAT
>CAMOYW010000031.1 GCA_946630405.1 uncultured Clostridia bacterium
GCTTTGATCGGCGCGGGGGCTGCCGTTTGTTCATGGCTTTATACTAAACCGCAACGGGTGATTATTCTATCGACATATTATACAAACCTTGACGGTTTATCATTGTGAAAAGTACACAAACCGCCCTGGATCGCTTCCGGCGTCCGCTTCCGTCCTGGTGCTTCTGATCCCGTCCCGCCGTCATGCCGTCCCGATGATCCCGATGAACATATACCAACTAACCCCGTGTGTTGGTAGGTAATTCAAAAATCCTCGGTCAAAGTTCCGGCAGCGAAAATCCCGCCTCGATCCCGCCTCACGGGGCGAAAATCCGCCAGGACTTCGACCACGTTTCCCCTATATATAAAACCCCGAACAGTCGTAGGTCGGTAACAGTCGTAGGTCGCCCCGAACAGTCGAGTGTCCTATTTTATTGAAGTTTGGGGTGTTCAAATGAGTACAGTTGTTATATAATGTGGTTGGCTGACAGTAAGGTGTCGGTACATTCATCAAACAAAAGGAGTAATTAAAATGGCACAAGATTATTGGAAACCCATTAAGGACTATCCGCATCTGCTTATATCGAGGACGGGTAGAGTGTGGTCAACCACATACGACAAGGAACTTCGCCCCCACCTGACTAACAGAGGGTATTTAAGGGTGAATTTGAGCAAGGATAAGACCGTAAAAAGGGTTAGCGTTCACAGGCTTGTTGCCGAGGCTTTCATACCCAACCCCGGCAATCTGCCTGCCGTAGATCATATCGACGGGGACAAACTAAACAACCGTGTCGAGAATCTACAGTGGATAACCCAAAGCGATAATACCCGAAAATCGTGTAAAGGTAAAGGGAAACTCGGTACGCCCATTCCTGTTATCTGCGTTGAAACAGGCAAGGTTTACAAGTCATTAAAAGAAGCCGCTACTGCACACCGAATACCGAGTGCAATTATGTCGTCGCTCGTAAAAGGAGAGTTTGACCACTACCACGGCTATCACTTTAAACCTTATGTAAAAAGCAACGAGCAGTAACAAGTCCCTTGCCTTTTTGCAACCTTTTCGGTCTATATGTTTGTGCTAACTGCACAATAGCAATTATAACCGCAAGGGTTTACTATATAGCCATAAGCCACAGGGCAACAAAATTGGAGGTAAAAGACAATGGTAAAAGTTGGAGAAATCAGAGCAAAGACAGCAACTTACATCATCAAGTACGACGAAGCTAAGGGAGAATACCGTTTAATATCTAAGTGGTATCACATGGGCGGATGGCACACAAGAACAATAGCGAAGAACGAGAGCTTACAGTATTGCGTTTATCTTATCGCTGACAGAATTAGGAAAGGAGACTAATACAATGGCAAACATCAGCAGATACAGGGTAAAGACGACTAAAGAACTCAATAGCCTAACGAAAGACTTTCGGAAGATCGGCTATAACATCATTACTTTTGGCAACGACGTTAGGGAACTTGAAAAGGGTTCGCACACGGTAGTAATAATAAAAGAAAAGAGAAAAGAAAAGGAAGGCAGGTAACACAATGGCAGACTACATCACAACAAGACAGTATGCGGATATGCACGGCATCCCGCTTGAAACGGTACGCACCTGGACTAAGGCGAAGAAGATACCGTTCATCAAGGTAGGCGATTCAATAATGATCGAGCGCAGCACACCTATTCCGGCAAAGAGGAAGCCGGGCGTTAAGAGCGTAGAGGAAAAAGAGATTGCTGAATTTAACCGTATGTTTAAGAGCAAGCAGTTCAAAGTCAAGATTACCAGGGCTTACTATATCAGCATCGAGGACGGCACGGGCAAGGAAGTAGCATCTGACTTCACGTTCCTTACCAAAGCGGATGCAGAAGCTATCGGCAAGCGCATGAAGTCAGAAGTCGAGGGTAGGTTATGAGCAAAGCTGAACAGTTAATAGTCAAACGCCTGCGAGAAAACATAGATTTCCTTATCAAAATACGGAAGGAAAAGATAGGCGAGGTTGAAACGGCTATCGGTGTCAGCATAGGCTATCTGTCGAGAGCGAAAGAGTACGCTGATCTCCCGATAAGCAAAGTAGTGCGGACGGCTGAATACTTCGGCGTATCTGTCGATAGTCTGATACATAGCAATTACAAGGCAGAATATCTTAAAAAGCAGATAGCCGAATTGCAGGCAGAATTAAAGGAAGTCGAGGGTAACTGATATGGCAGTTATATTCATTGTTGGAGTTTTGTTCGTTCTCGTTTGCGTAGCCGTTGCAGGTGCAATAACGATGATACGGGATAAGAAGAAATAAGGAGCAAATATATGAAGATAAACAACCTTAATGATTTCATCACGCCTAAACAGGCTTTTGGTAAAATCCCCGATATTTCGGATATGTCCGGCTACGATTCACCTATAAGAATGATTGTCGGTGAAATAGAAACGAAAATGGAAGCCGATACAATGTCAGTTATTCAGCGTTACGGAATTGACGTTGACAAGGACGAACTGATAAAGGCACTCAATTATGATCGAGGACAGTACGAGAAGGGTTATGCCGATAGAGGAAACATGATAGTACCCGCCACGCTTGAAATGGATCAGCGTGGTACGGTACGGCAAATCAAGGGGTATCTCGATAAGGCAACGCAAATTATCTACGCCAATTCGATAACGGTTGAATGTGCGGAAGCGATAGGTTGGAAAATAAAAGTAAGCGAGGACAAAGCATGAAGGGCATTATCGGTACATCAATGCAGGGGCGAGATTACTATAAGCGCCCCGACAAGGTGAGAGCAAACTGTAAAACCTGCGAGCATTGTAAAGAGTACGACAAGGCTAATGATCGTGTCCTGTGCGGAAAGTGGGGCGAGTGGAAATACAAGCAGAAAAGATTATGCCGTTGGTTTAGCACGATTCCGCAAAAGGCTCACGGTAGTACCTGTCAGGTGAACGGTGTAACGGTGAAGTTCCTCAACAAAAATCTTCACTTCCATATCTACTATCGGGAATTGCCTAATGGAGAGTGGATATATGCAGGTAAGGCATACGGCTATAACGAGAACAATGCTATATGCAAATTCGGGAAATCACCGCAACGGCTCGTCAAGGTCAGGAAAGTCGAATACAAGGCAGAAATACACAACGAGGATATAGAAAAGATAGAAACATACGGCGAGAACAATATCCCGAAAATCATTTGGAAAAAGAAAGATAAGCAATAAAAAAGGGGCGATTACTCGCCCCTAAATTCTGCAAAAATATCGTCCTGCTTAAACGGCTGATTCCCGAAGCGGTCTGTAAACTCCGAACACCGTTCCGCACACTCGGTTATATGCCCTATCACCTTGCAGACGTGATTATCTTTCATATCACCGCAGTAATTACGGCACTCATACATTGGCATTGTCGCTTTTCTCCTTATCTTCTTTTATCAGCATGGAATTGAAAAGCTCGATTACACCCTCGCTATTCCACACACTATGCTCACGAATCTTTCTCTTAAACTTTTTTGCATCTATCTTCCTAATATTCTTTTCAGAATCATCCATATTCGTTCTCCTATCTTCAAACGATAAATTACTCTAATTCGTTGTTCGTGCGTCATACAGGCTAATTTCGTGCGAATTAGGGGTATATCTTGCCCGTAGTCATTAGTCGAACTACGGGCATGGATATTTTCGCTTAATGCTTTTTCTTTTTTCCGTGATCTTCCCGCCTTGCGAAGTCTTTTCTTGCGGAACTAAAAACTTCCTTCGGTTTGTCGGCAGGCTTTACGGGTGTATCTTCCGTAAATGTACCTTCAAAGTAGATTTCGTCGCCGTTGATAACGATGCCAAATCCTTCCCAACGGTCAGATGCCTTTACGGTGTCAGCACTCTCAATAAGTCCCTTGCACATTCCTTCGGGTGCGGAAGTCTTAACGTATGCACTTCCGGCTTTTTTAATAATCACTACTTTGCCGTCTTTTGCGTTCAGCTTGTATGCCATTATCGGTATTCCTCCTTTCTTTATACTTCTTTAATTCTAATGCCGTAACGGTATAGCATCAACTTTTTCTTGATCCTGTATTCAGGTGTCCTGGTTATCGGAGATTTAGCATCTTCGACTACCGTTTCTTTTGTTTCATTGTCTATGTAAACAAAGTCAGCGATGTAGCAGCATTTGCGTTCTAAAAGAACTTGCTTATCTTTTAACGGCTTGCCGTTCTTCCCGTATCGTTTCTCGGTAGCATACTGATTCGGGATCAGTTCAAACTCGACTTGAAGTCGCAGGTCGGATATAACACCGCCACGTTCTAACAGTTTTAATTCCAGGTAACGCTCTGCTTCGTGCTTGCTATCAAACTTGATCCCGTCCACAACGCACTTCGAGGCATTGTATTTCGTGGCGTTCCTTCTCCAACCTCGGTATGCCATTAGTTCGCACTCCTTGTATTCCAAATGTCGTAGGCGTCGGATAACGATTTCGCAAAATAGCCGTCAATCTCAAACTCGTTAAACTTACACTTTTCTGCATAGTTGTCGTGGTAAACATGAAATTCATTTAACGCAGAATTATACATGATGTTCACACTATCACCGCAAAACGGGCAAGGCTTCAATTTTGAATTGTTTATCATTACTCTGTAACCTCTCTCGCAATAGTAACCTTCATATCAGGCTCGTTGTAATACTTTGTAAAAAGTCCTGCCGCTAATATCAAAGCCGTGTCTATTTCCATGCCCCTTGCAAGCACCTCGTCAGCGACAATTACTGAAAACTGAATTTTTTTACCGTTCATTATTCTGCATCTCCTTCCGCAAACTTCCGTTCCCGTTCCTCGACTTCGCAGATTCCGCAAGTCCAGGTGTCGCACTTCTTATTTGTGTACGGGCAAATGCCCTTGAAATGTTCTTTGCCGTATTCATTGACTTTAACCGTATCTATCGGATAGCTAACTCCCATATCGGGATAACCAAATCTTATGTGATCTTTTGCGTTGCGATTCAGTATCTCGATCAGTTTGTCCGCTTCTTCCGGCGATACCTTAATATGTACTTCCTGCATTGAATAACTGTTTATCAGAAAGTCGTAAACTTCGAGAATTTCATCGTCAGGCAAGCACAAATCACAATACTCGCATAGCTTTACTCCGTTATCGTCCTTCCGGCATCGTGGCTTTTCTCCAAGCGGTCTGCTCTGCCTTGCGATACATTCTCGCTCGTTCTTCAAAACTTTAAGTATCTGCTGAATATCCATTAGGAATTACCGTCCTTTTCAATTTCGAGCCTGCTGCCTTCGCTTGCTACTTCTGCCATTAGTTCAGTTACCGAGGTTAGTTCAACGCCGTGAGTTTCGCACCAAATTTTAAGCACGGCGGTAATGATAGAAACTATCTGGTCAGGATCGTGGATAGGTGCTATTGCACTGCCTATCAAGTATGCCACCTCCGCAGCTCTCTCTAATTCATTTTCGTTCATCATTGTTTTTTGCCTCCTATTCGATTTTATTTGAAATTGCTACGAACAAAGTGGTTAAGATAACCCCGATAAAAATTCCACCGCAGCCACCGCACAAAAAGGCTATAAGCTCGTTACTCATTCCGCACCGCCTTTCTTCTTTTCCTGTTGGCACTTCTGAATACTGTCGCAACAAACATACTCCTTACCGCTTTCACACTTGATCGTGTAGCCGGTTATGCAGTTTTTACAGTTATCGGGAAATATCATTCCGTACCGCCTTTCCGCATATCTGCTCCACAATGACAAAATGGATAAACGGGAATTAAAGCATCTGAACTATATACACTAACTTCACGACCACATTCTGAACACTTGTATATAAATCTGTTGTTTACTTTATCATCAAAAACAAATTTCCATTCGCCTTGCGGTCTGTAACCGCAATTTTCGTTACATATTGCCCCTATTCTTTCAAAAGGCTCGACTGCGGGTGCATTGTCGATAATGCTTAAAATCTTACACGCAAGGTCAATAGACTTGATGTTGTTCATTTTTCTGCAAAAACCTGTTGCACTTGCATAGTCCAACTCTGATTTGATAGTTTTTATCAGTTCTTCACGGCTAATTAAATTGTTATTCATCGTCTATGCTCTCCAATTCGTCGCTACCGCAAAACGGACAAACAGGGAATCCAGGCAAACGGCAAGTGCTACCCCAAAAGTCCACGCTATCACTTTCGTAACCTGCCTGATCGTCAGGAAAGCTCTTTCCGCACTCGGCACATTTCAGCATGGTATTATCCCCTTCCACCTCTCACGTTGTTATCATCATCTTTGTCGAGCAGATGATCTTCTTCAAAAAATCCCTTAATATCTTCTTCCGTTTGTTCTTTAAGAATTTTGATACGCTCAACCGCTTCAACTTCTTCAACTATCTCGTCAAACGCGTTGATCTTCGCCCGCTCTTTCTTGTAATCGCTCATGCCAGGCTCGGCTATCGCTTCCTTGTATTCCTTGATGATTCTTCTGATCTCTTTCATCTTCTATCTCCTTCAATATTATTGGATATAGCCGAAATTATAGCGGCTATCACGATTCCTATAACGATGCCCGATAACATACCTACTGCAAACGCAACATACGGATCATACATTTTTTATCTCCTTGCGTATTGCCGTGCGTACCGCTGCCGAACGCTCGCCTGCCTTTCTCGTTTCAAGCCACTTGATAATGTCTGCATCCACTTCCTTGTCGAGAAGCAACGTCAGCATCTTGTGGCTTCGCATATATTTCTTTCGGTACTTCTCGTTCTTCTTTAATGCCGGATTCATAGCCACGCTCCTTAAATCTCAAAAGGCATTTCATCGCTTGACGGCTTTGCCTCGGTCTTTGCCTCAGCCTTTGCCTCGCCGTTGCTTGCACTCTCGACAAACTCAGCTTCATCAACAACGACTTCGGTAATAAATACCTTCTGCCCGTCCTTCTCGTAGCTCCTGGTCTGAATACTTCCGACAATACCGATTCTATTCCCCTTGTGGAAATACTTAGCGATAAAGTTTGCAGTCTGATTCCATGCCACGCAAGTAATAAAGTCTGCCTGCCTCTGTCCGTTTGCATCCTTGAACTTTCTGTCAACCGCAACCGTAAAAGCGCAATAGGGCTTCTGAGCCTGTGTCTGCTTCAAGTCGGGTTCTTTAATCAGGCGTCCTACTCCGCACCACTTGTTCATGTTACTTTTCCTCCATAAATGAATATCTTGCGATCCATGAGAACGTTCCGTCAACATTCTGCACCTTTACGTCCTCTGTCTTTATCTTCATACCCGCCATTCTCAAATCGCTTATCCTTGATGCAAGGCGGTAAATGCCAAGTCCTAACGCTTCTCTCTGCGTTATCGTGCCGTTGTCCTTGATGTACTTCACAACTTTTTCGCATTGTGTCATAGATTGCCTCCTACTTGATAATGACGCTCTGTGTTCTTTCCAGGTGCGCTATGCCGGATAAGTCCTTACCTGCATTTATAGCCTCTTTGATTTTTGTTTTATCTATGTCGGGCTGCTTGTACTTCAAATACCCTTCGGGAATAAGGTTCACGTCCTCTACGTCCATTACAACCGATTCGGGGTTGTTCCTGACCGTCAAAGAGAAAAGGGGAGTCTTAATCTTAGGCTCGTCAGGCTTAACCGCCAGGATAGCCATTTTAATAGCATTTTCCATAGTATTGATGCGGTTCTCTAAAACCTTCTGCTTATCATCGAGCCTCTTTTTCTCCGCCTTGATCGCTTCAATATCAGCCTTGAAGTTCGCCCTGACCTTGCAATAACCTTCGAGCTTGTACTCAATATCTTCTTT
>CAMOYW010000032.1 GCA_946630405.1 uncultured Clostridia bacterium
GCACCTTACCCATCCACTCGGCATCACGCTTTGCAAGATAGTCGTTTACTGTGACGATATGCACGCCATTGCCCGTAAGTGCGTTAAGGTAAGCGGGACAGGTAGACACGAGTGTCTTACCTTCACCTGTTTTCATCTCGGCAATACGTCCCTGATGAAGAACGATACCGCCTATAAGCTGTACATCAAAGTGGCGCATACCGAGCACACGCTTTGCAGCCTCTCTCACCACGGCAAAAGCCTCGGGAAGTATGTCGTCAAGTGTTTCGTTATCCGCAAGTCTTTCTTTGAATTCGTCGGTCTTGCCGCGAAGCTCCTCGTCGGAAAGTGCGGAGATCTGGTCTTCAAGTGCGTTGATCTTGGCAACTATGGGTTTGATCTTTTTGATCTCTTTGTCGCTGTAATTGCCGAATATCTTTTCCAATAAACTCATTTAATTAACCTCTGTATATGAAACGGGATCAGCTGACTGTACATTTGCTGCCCATTATCCTTTCTATTTCTTCGATCATTTTCTTTCGCTGTGAACTTTGCGAGAGCCACAGTGTGTACATCACAAGAGCGAAAGCTGTAAGCGCACTCACACAATATGCACCGTATTTGGCAACAATGAGCCTTACAAGGTGAGTATTAGGCGGATATACACGAACCAACTGTTCAAGTATGAAGTCACGCTGTATCACGCCCGCTCCCACAAACAGACCTATTATCACAAATACCGCAACACTTATGAATATCTTTAAGAAGGCACCCGTCTCAAATACACCCGTGATGTATATGCCGCCCTCTTCTTCATGCAGTATGCCGAAAAATCTCCAGTAGAAGGGATTTTTGACCTCGGTGAAAGCGATTATATTGTCCTCGCCCTCGTCTACCTGCTCGATCTTGTAGATGTCACTTTTAAGCTTTTTCATCCCCTGCTCGGTGGTGGCACAGCCCTTACATTTGAATTTGTATTCTTTAGCCATTTTTGTCACCGCCTGCCACAAGAAAATGTTTGTCGCCTATAACGACTCTGCCGTAGATCACGCCTCCGAAAGGACCTTCAAACAGAAGCTCTGAGCCGCTTTTCAGCTCGTATTTGCCCTTGGTCTTATCGTAGGCAAAGGTCACGGGCTCGTACTTTTTGCCGTTTATGACAGCACTGCCCGTACAAACCTCGTCCTCGTTTCCCGTCAGGAAAATGTCGAAATTGCTGCCCTCTTGTTCATTCACACACGAAAACATCATGGGAGCGTTCGGGATAAGCACAAAGCACTGCCTGTACATGGCATATCCTCCGAGACTGCCCGCAATTACGGCAAAACCTGCCACATATACGATTATACTTTTGATCTTCTCGTTCATATCGTTCAATCCGTTAAGGCTCAGCTTCCGTCTCCACACTCAAAGGTATGGCAGCAGGCACAAGCTCGCCCGTTTCCTGGTCGTAATAAGTATTTCTTTCAAGGGGAAGTTTCACATCAAGCGCCACAAGCTCCTTGAACTTTTCGCTCGGTATGGGCTTTGAATAGTAGTATCCCTGCATGATGTTGCAGCCTACTTCGTGAAGGAAGTCTGCCTGCTCCTTTGTTTCCACGCCCTCTGCCACTACGCTCATGCCAAGCTCACTGCTCATTGCCATCACATGCTTTAATATGACGGAGCCGGAGCTGTCCTCCTGGTAGCCGTAGAGGAATTTAAGGTCTGTTTTGAGTACGTCCGCAGGCATATCTCTGAGCACGTTAAGCGAAGAGTAGCCGCTTCCGAAGTCGTCTATCTCCACCGTGAAGCCCGCATCGCTGAACTCCTTGACCTTGTTAAGTATCCTGTTGCCGTCCGTTATGTAGGCGCTTTCGGTTATTTCAAGGCGGATAAGCTCGATAGGCACCTCGTACTTTTCGATAAGGTCGAGTATCTCTTCCTTGATGTCGTCCTTGTCAAAGTCCGTCCTCGATATGTTGACGGAAAGGGGCACGTAGTTGTTGCCCGAATGGAGCATCTCGCTCACAAGCTTGATAGCCTCCTCCCAAATGAAGCAGTCTATCTTTGTGACAAAGCCGTTTTTCTCAAATAAGGGGATAAAGACGCTCGGAGAGATACGCCCGCCGTCGGGTCTGTGCCAACGCACAAGAGCCTCGCCCGAACCTATGCAGTCGCCGTTGTAGTCGTACTGAGGCTGAACATAGAGCTTGAATTCCTTCTCTTCGAGAGCGGTCTTCATTATACCCGTTACCCACTGCTCATAAAGCATCTCGCTTCTTAATTTATCGTCATATTCGCCAAAGCGTGAAAGGTAACGCTCCTTCACAGCCTTCTCGGCTATGGAGGCACGCTCTATCATGGAATCCACGCTTTCGTCCCTGTCGTATATCCTGTAAATACCGAAGGTAAGGTATATATCAAAGGGAAGTCCCGAATAAGCCGCATGCCTGTTCAGGTAGTTGATGAGCTGCTCCACAGAGCTTTTGGAATAGGGCGCACAAATTGCGAAATAGTCTGCAAAAAGTCTGGTGGAATATCCCCTGACTTTTTCGGCATAGTTCCTGATGCCCACAGCCATGTATTTAAGAAGCTCATCGCCTCGTGTTCTGCCGTACTTGTCGTTTATCGCCTTGAACTTTTCTATATCGAGCACCACAAGCATATAGTCCACAAGGGATGTCGAATATATAAGGCTCTTTACCTTGTCGCAAAATACACGGCGAAGTACAAGCCCAGTAAGGTCGTCATGTTCTGCCATGTAGCGCAGGGTGTTCGCCTCGTCTATAAGGCGGTTCTTTTCTTTAAGGTGCTCAAAATACACATATATGAATATAAGAGCCGCATATACTATTATGAATATAAGGGTGGCTATGTCGGTGCTTCTGTTTGCCATAAGGGTGCTCGTGGCGAGGTCGAAACTTGCCACGTCAATAAGCGTCCACTCACCGAAAGCAAGAGCCTTATAGCTTGCAAACTTGTGATAGCCGTTCAGCTTATATTCTATAAAGCCCGAATTTCCGTCCTCAATATCCTTTATGAAGGTATTGAGCTTGCCCTTTTTAAAGGCGGCGGAGTTAAGCTTTGTGATTATATTGATTTTGCCGCTGTTTGCATTGGCATCGGATACGAACTCACTGCTGAGGCTTCCCATCACGAAATTGCCGTACTTGTCGACAATAAAGCTCTGGTCGTAGTTTCCGCTTGAAATGAACATTTTGGAAGTGTCCTCATAGGTGCTTATCGCAACTATGACACCGACAGTTTCCATATCATCGTTCCTATACGGCATACTTACGGCAAGTCTCGGATTGTCGGATGTGTCACGCACTATGCCCGCTGTCTTTACACCCGAAAGGCCCTTTTTGAAAAAGGTACTGTTTATCGGGTCCTTGATACGGCTCTCTTCACCCAAAAGGGTAGTTCCGTCCATAAAAATAATATCTATGGACTCTATGCTCGACTTACTCTCAAAACGGCTGAATATCTGCTGAGACTTCTCCCTGTCCTCCTCGGAACCCGAAAGGACGTTGTTTTGAATGAGAGTATACGCAAGCAAATCAAGTGCGGAATATTCGTATCTTACCTTTGCATTTATAGACTCTATCCTCTCGTTGAGCGAAGAGGAAAGCGTGGTCTCCACATTGCTGATGGTCTTTGAATTAAGATAAAGGGAATTAACAAGCATCGCAAGAAAAATTCCCGCAAACAATACAAGAGGAATGACCAGGCCGGAGCGTTTCTTTGTTTTAGCTTCAGTTTCCATAGATTTTCCCGTCGATCAATATCTTACATACCTATCTTTAAACATAATTATGATAGATTATAACATAATAAAAGGCGGTTGACAATAATAAAACGGAATTTTTTTGGAGTTAAGGGAGATTTAAGGGTCGTTGCTATGCGATATATAAGGAAACACCGATTAAAAGATAAAAAATGTTAACCATATGAACCGAAATGATTAGTGCAACTTCATATACCAAAAGATTTTGTAACACACCCGAAACATTACTTTTATAGACTTATTCCTCAATTTATGCTAATACTTATTCGGAACGTCACCAAACGAGAAAACGGTAGACGGTACCCTTTAACCGAGGAGGTGAATTTATATAACCTACCAGAGTAAAAGGAGTGTGTCGTTATGCTCACGTTCGGAAACCTTATGAGTTTAGCAGGGTTGTGCCTCGCGTTTTTTGAGCTCGGTTATAGATTAGGCAAACACAAAAAAGACACAAAAAAATAACCGCCCACGACCAAATGAATGCGGTTATTTTTTAACTGTCATTTTAAGGGCACCGTCCTGTCGGGAGGCGGTGTTCCTTTTTTATGATATGATTATATCATTTTGCGGATAATATATCAACAGGAAAACCATGTAATACGGTCAGGTCAATCCTTTGGGACGACACGGGGGCGTTCCCTACGAAATAACGGTTTGTATCTGTTGGCACGTTAATACATGTGCTTTAAAACAACCAACACCCATAAGAAATCACCACATTATCAGCCTTGTAGGGGACGACCCTGTGTCGTCCCGCAGAAATGAACCGTTTTGATCAACTTTACAAACAATACATAATTTACCCCACATCCCGTTATCCCCGTTCATTTTTCATTTTTGCCCATGATCGGGACGACACGGGGTCGTCCCCTACGAAATGTGTCTAATATCTATTTTTCGTATGATCATCCAATCTTTAAACAATCAACACCTATAAAAATCACCACATTATCGGTGTCGCAGACTCTTATCCGCAGGCGGAAATCGCATTTTCGCCGAGGAGCGGACGAACGTCCGCATACCTTGCGGGCTTGCAAGTGTATCTCCGATGCACGCAGACAAGCTCGAACCCCGGCGTGAAAACCTGTTTTTCGCCGAATTTTTAGCTCCTGTAATCCCCGTTTATCTTCACATAATCATAAGTAAGGTCGCAGCCCCATGCGGTCGCCTCGGCTTCGCCTTCCTTCAAATACATATCTATAAAGATTTTGTGAGCCGAAAGGATATGCGCCGCTTTTTCCTCGTCAAATACGATGGGCACGCCCTCATTTATGAGCCTTATGGTCCCGTTCTCGCTCCTGAAATCCATACTTACCGCCATGGGATCGAATTTTACGCCGCTGTAACCCATGGCACAAAGGGCACGTCCCCAGTTGGCATCCTCTCCGAATATGGCAGCCTTAAGAAGATTGGAAGATACAACGCTCAAAGCAAGGGTTTTGGCATCCTCTACCGTCTTTGCGCCCATTGCCTTTGCCTCAATAAGCTTGGTAGCTCCCTCACCGTCATCGGCACACATTATGGCAAGGGTCTTTGTAACGTACATAAGAGCAGCCTTAAACTCCTCGTACTCACTGCCCTCCGAGGAAATGACCTCATTCCCCGCTTCTCCGTTTGCAAGGCAAAGCACGGTATCGTTCGTGGACATATCTCCGTCCACGCATATCATATTAAAGCTGTCGGATACGGTCTCTTTGAGTGCCTTATCGAGCAGGGGCTTTTCAATTGCGCAATCGGTCGTGATAAAGCAAAGCATGGTTGCCATATTGGGATTTATCATGCCCGAACCCTTTGCCATGCCGCCTATCGTAACGGTCTTGCCGCCCACGTTTATTTCTGCTGCCGCCGTCTTGGGCACGGTATCTGTAGTCATTATGGCTTCGGAAGCAAGCACGCCTCCGTCCTCGCTCACACTCTCGTATACGGTTTTGATGCCCGGAATTATTTTATCCATGGGAAGGTTCACACCTATTACTCCCGTTGAAGCCACAAGCACATTTTCGGCTTTTTTGCCTATAAGTTCGGCAAGAGCCGCCGCCGATGCCCTCGCATCCTCTATGCCCTTTTCACCCGTACAGGCGTTTGCGTTGCCGCTGTTGGCAACTACAGCATATACCGTATCTTTCACCCTCTCCATATCCCAAAGCACGGGTGCCGCCTTCACCACATTCGTAGTAAAGCATCCGCTTGCGATACAGGGGCTGTCGCTAACTATTACAGCCATATCTTTTTTGTCTTTTTTAAGTCCTATGTGTGCGCCGCCTGCCTTAAATCCTTTGGCACTTGTCACATTTCCGTTTATCTGTTTCATGGCTTGTCCTCCTTATGCGGGGAAAATAGGAACGGCGTTTATACCCGTTCTTTCGTCTATATCAAAAAGTATGTTCATATTTTGCACCGCTTGACCTGCGGCACCCTTGTAAAGGTTATCTATTGCACCTATAACGATAGCGCGCTTTGTTCTCTCATCCACGGTAAATCCTATATCCACAAAGTTTGAGCCTTTCACCCATTTCGTTTCGGGGAAGCTTCCCTTTGCGCAAAGTCTTATGAAATACTCATTTTCATAATATTTTTTGTATGCCTTTTCCATATCCTCATAGGTCACGCCCTCTTTTACGGTAGCATAGCAGGTGGCAAGTATGCCTCTGTCCATAGGCATGAGGTGGGGAGTAAATGAAAGCACTATCTTTTCGCCTGCGGCATAGGAAAGCTGCTCTTCTATTTCGGGGGTGTGTCTGTGGTTTGCCACCTTGTAAGCCTTCACGCTCTCGTTAAGCTCACAATAGTGATTGCCGAGAGAAAGACCTCTGCCTGCACCCGTTGCGCCCGATTTTGCATCTATGATGATGCTCTTATTGTCTATAAGACCCTCTTTTACAAGGGGATAGAGCGAAAGTATGGAGCATGTGGTATAGCAGCCGGGGTTGCCTATGATGCGCTTACCCTTTATTTTATCTCTGTTCAGCTCGCAAAGCCCGTAAACGGCTTCTTTTAAAATATCCTTGGAATGATGCTCCGTGTACCAGCTTTCGTACACTTCCACATCCTGAAGTCTGAAATCGGCTCCGAGGTCGATTATTTTGCACTTTGAAAGTATGCCCTCGTTCACCCTTTGGCTCGTTACTCCGTGAGGCAATGCAAGAAATATCACATCGCACTTGTCGGCAAGCGCTTCTATATCGTCTTCCTCGCATATATAATCAAGGTGTGAATAGTTTGAATACACCTCCGAATAGGGCTTGCCCGCATAGCTTCGTGAACATACGGACACAAGCTCGCACATGGGATGACCCAAAAGTATACGCACAAGCTCCTGACCCGCATAACCCGTAGCACCTATTATTCCCGCTTTTATCTTATCCATATCAATACATCCTTTCCGAAACTTTTATTGTCCGATTATACACCTAAAGTACAAAATATGCAAGAAATATTTTAAAATATGCAAAAATCAGACATTTTATACATAATTTCGTGAATATTTGCATAAAATATTTACTTTCTTGCACTTGAATATTCCTCTTTTTTATTATATAATCATTTCAATTAATTTGCAACAGATGAAGGAGGACTTTTAATGAAAATAGTACTTGCTTATTCGGGCGGACTCGATACATCCGTTATCATCCCCTGGCTTAAGGAAAATTACGGCAACCCCGAGATAATCGCCGCATGTATAAATGTAGGTCTTACACCTCAGGAGACCACGGGCATAGAGGAGAAGGGCTTAAAGCAGGGCGCATCCAAGGTATACTGCCTTGATGTATGCGAGGAGCTTATAACCGACTACATCTTCCCCATGGTAAAGGCTGACTGCGTATATGAGGACAAATACCTTTTGGGTACATCTATCGCAAGACCCCTTATCGCAAAGAAGCTTGTTGAGATAGCTCAGCAGGAAGGCGCGGATGCGATTTGCCACGGCGCAACGGGCAAGGGCAACGACCAGATACGTTTTGAGCTTACCATAAAGGCAC
>CAMOYW010000033.1 GCA_946630405.1 uncultured Clostridia bacterium
TATTTTTGTTTCTGTAACTTTTGGGTATTGGCAACACGGCATAATCCTTTGAAGCAACAGTCCTTCTTGCCGTCAGCTGATACAACAGCTTCACGTTAAAAGACAGCTTCAACTCACATATTATCAGTTCATCATCATTTGATGCCACAAGATCGCAACCCTTTACTTCGCCGTACACCTTGTAACCCAAGTTTTCAAAATACGCCTTAACGGGCGGGAACAGTTCCGTTTCACCCATTATTCATAACACTTTCTATCTCTTTGACCGTTCTCGGTATAGCCTCCGACAAGACCTTACATCCGTTTTCGGTCACAAGCACATTATCCTCTATCCTTATACCTATGCCCTCATTTTTTATATAAAGACCCGGCTCTACCGTAAATACGTTTCCCGCTTCAATGAGACCCTCGTTATGTCTGCCCGCATCATGCGTTTCAAGCCCAAGCATATGGCTGACGGAGTGGAAATAATACTCCTTAAGTTCCTCATTTGAATGTATGAGCCTTATTCTATCAAGCACTTTTTCATAGTAGCCGACAAGGGTCCTGTTAAGCTCGGCAAACGGTATACCGGGGCGTATAATATCTATCACCCTTTGTCTGCCTTCAAGCACGATCTCATACAAAAGCTTTTGCCTGTCGGTAAATTTTCCGTTAACGGGGAAAGTCCTTGTGATATCGCCGTTGTAATAATTCCACTGCGCACCCACATCGCAAAGCACCAAATCTCCGTCACGCACAACGCAATCGTTTTTGGAATAATGCAGGGTAGCCGCATTCACTCCGCCTGCCACAATGGACTTAAATGCAAGATCCTTTACGCCTCGTCTTTTAAGCGCATAGTCAAAAAGCGCCTCTATTTCATACTCGTACATATCGGGCTTTGCTCCTCTCAGCATGGCAAGTACGCCCTCACCCGTTATGTCTATCGCTTTTTGTATATTCTTTATTTCAAGATCCTGTTTAACTCTTCTTAACTCGGCAACGTCATAATACAGATTTTTAAGCGTTATGTGAGGATAGCACCTTCTCACCTTCTCGGCAAATTCGTTTTCGATATGTGATGAAGCATCCCTGTTTTCAAAATCAAAGTATACACTTTCCGCTCTTTTTGTAAAAAGCACGCCCGAAAGATATTCCGTTAACTCATCAAGATAAAGCACCTCACAGCCCGAAAGCTTTTTTGCCTCGTCTTTGAGTAAGGTCTGACCTATCCACCTTGCCTTTTCACCGTATGGTCTTTTGATGAACAAAGTTTCCGAAACATCGTTATCTTTACCTTTAAAAAGTAAAAGCACGGTTTGCGGCTCATCTACGCCCGACAGATAATAAAAATTCCTGTTGGGCGTAAATGGATAGTATTCATCGCCTATTTTAACTTTTTCATTGCCGCAGAAAAGCACTGCGACGGAGTTTCCCTCCATCTTTGCAAGCAATGCTTTTCTGTTTATCGCAAAAAAATCCGTATCCATAATCACTTAAGTATCTCTGAAAGTTTCTCGTTAAGAACCTTATTGACGGTCTGAGGGTTTGCCTTACCTTTAAGCGCCTTCATGGTCTGACCCACAAGGAAGCCCTTTGCTTTATCCTTACCCGCCTTAAGATCCTCTATACTCTTGGGATTATCGGCAATGACCTTTTCAACCGTTTCTTCAACAAGGCTGACATCATCCACCATGATAAGTCCCTTTTCGTTCACGTAGGAAACAGGCTCCACATCATCTTTGAATATCGCCTCGAATACTTCCTTGCCGACATTTCTGTTGATCTTACCTTCGGTGATAAGTCCGATGAGGTCGGAAATCTTCTTGGGCTCTATCTTCACATCTTCGGGAAGAGTTCCCGTTTCGCTCAAAAGTCTCATGAGCTCACCCATGATGAGGTTGCACACCTCTTTGGGCTTTCCGCAAAGCTCGGTAGCCTTTTCAAAAAGGAAGGCAAGCTCTCTTGCGCTCGTTATAACGCCCGCATCGTATTCACTCAATCCAAGCTCACTTATGTATCTTGCACGCTTAGCCTCGGGAAGCTCGGGCATGGTATCCTTTGCATTTTGTATCCATTCCTCGCTTATCTCTATCGGCAAAAGGTCAGGCTCGGGGAAATAGCGGTAATCCTGTGCATTTTCCTTACTTCTCATAGCGAAAGAAGCATCTTTGTTGTCGTCCCAGCGTCTTGTCTGCTGCACGACCTTCCCGCCCTCTTCAATGACCTCTATCTGTCTTTTTGCCTCGTACTGTATCGCTCTGTGGATGGCTTTGAAGGAGTTCATGTTCTTCATTTCCGTTCTTGTGCCGAATTCCTTCTGACCCATAGGTCTTACGGAAAGGTTAATGTCGGCACGCATGGAACCCTCCTGCATCTTGCAGTCGGAAACGCCTAAATACATAAGTATATCACGAAGCTTGGTAAGGTATGCTATAACCTCGTCGGCAGATCTGAAATCGGGCTCGGAAACAATTTCCAAAAGGGGAACACCGCAGCGGTTATAGTCTACAAGTGTCACATCGTCCCAAGGGTCGTGTACAAGCTTTCCCGCATCCTCTTCCATGTGTATCTCATGTATACCTATGGACTTTTGCACCCCGTCTACCTCTATGTCCACTCTTCCATTGCGGCATATGGGGAAGTACAGCTGACTTACCTGATAAGCCTTAGGAAGGTCGGGATAAAAGTAGTTCTTTCTGTCAAATTTATTCTTTCTTGTAATGTCGCAGTTGAGTGCAAGACCCGTCCTGACGGCAAACTCCGCTACCTTTTTGTTCATCATGGGAAGCACGCCAGGCATACCCGTACATACGGGGCATACATGCGTGTTCGGCTCGCCTCCGAATTCGGTGGTACAGCCGCAGAATATCTTACTCTTGGTGGAGAGCTCAACATGCACCTCCAAACCCATTACTACCTCGTAGCTTGTGTTCATCAAACCTTACCTCCTTTTTTCTTGTGGAAATCGGTAGCCTGCTGGAAAGCATACGCCGCCTTCACAAGCTTTGCTTCCTCAAATGTGTTGCCTATGAGCTGAAGACCCACGGGCATACCGTCCTTACCAAAGCCGCAAGGAACGGAAACACCGGGAAGTCCGGCAAGGTTCACGCTTACCGTGTAAATATCTCCGAGATACATTTTAAGGGGGTCGGAGCTGTTCTCGCCTATCTTATACGCTACTGTGGGCGCAACGGGCGAAAGTATCATATCATATTTGCCAAACGCATCGTTGAAACTGTTCTTTATAAGTCGTCTTACCTGCAATCCTTTTTTGTAGTAGGCATCGTAGTAACCCGAGCTTAAAACGAAGGAGCCGAGCATTATACGTCTCTTTACCTCCATGCCGAAGCCTTCGGAGCGTGAGTTGTAATACACATCCAAAAGACCTTCGCCCTTGTCAGACCTGTAGCCGTATTTTACACCGTCATATCTGGAAAGGTTGGAACTTGCTTCAGCACATGCCACCACATAGTATGCGGGAACGGCATAATCCACTATGGGCAGTTCAAATTCTTCTATTTTTGCTCCGAGCTTTTCAAGCTCCTTGGCAGCTTCTAAAACAGGCACCTTAACGTCTTCGTCAAGACCCTCTCCGAAATAGTTTTTGGGAAGACCTATCTTCATACCCGAAAGGTCTGTGGTATAACAGTCAGAAAAATCGAAGTGAGTATTTTTTATTGAAGTCTGATCCGCACTGTCGTGACCTGCTATGACTTCAAGCACGCTTGCACAGTCCTTGATATCTCTTCCCACGGGTCCTATCTGATCGAGAGAGGAAGCAAAAGCGACAAGTCCGTATCTTGAAACCGCGCCGTATGTGGGCTTGATACCCGAAACCGAGCAGAATGAACAAGGCTGACGTATAGAACCGCCCGTATCGGAACCCAAAGCATAAGCGCACTCTTCTGCCGCAACGGCAGCCGCAGAGCCGCCCGAAGATCCTCCCGTAACTCTGTCAAGATCCCAAGGGTTGTGTGCCGCACCGAAATACGAAGTCTCGGTCGAGCCGCCCATTGCAAACTCGTCCATGTTAAGCTTGCCGAGCATTACCGCACCCATATCCGTAAGCTTCGTATATGCAGTAGCGGAATAAGGGGGCTTAAAGTTTGAAAGCATCTTTGAACCGCAAGTGGTAAGTATATCTTTAGTACAGATATTATCCTTTACAGCCATGGGTACTCCCGCAAGTGCTCCCGTAAGCTCGCCCGAATCTATCTTTGCCTGTACCTCTTCAGCTCTTTTAAGAGCCTCATCTTCACAAACGGTGATAAATGCGTTTATATCCTTATCTTTTGCTTTAATGTCTTTTATAAATTCGGCTGTAAGCTCTTTTGAACTTACCTCCTTATTTTTGATCATCTGCCCGAGTTCAAGAGCAGTTTTATCGTTAAATGCCATTTCCGTCCTCCGTTATTCTACCGTTTTAGGCACCTTGAAGCATCCGTCCTTCTGCTGAGGTGCATTCTTAAGTATAAGTTCTCTGTCACTTGACGCTACCGCCTCATCCTCACGGAAATTGTTGGTATAGCCAAAGGGATGGCTCATTTCTTCCACGCCCTCCGTGTCAAGCTCTCCGAGCTTATCTATGTAGTTAAGAATACTGCCGAGATCCTTCTTCGCCCTTTCCTCTTCCTCTTCGGAGAGGTTGAGTCTGGAAAGCTCTTTAAGGTAATCGATCAACTTGTCGTCAATAATCATTATCTTTCCTCCAAAATTGCATAATTAATTATTATTATACTACAAGTAAATGTTAAAATCAATTATTTTAAGCCAAAGGAAGACATTTTTATTCAAAAACAAACAATAGCAAAAACACAAACAGGGCAGGAAAATGAATTGCCATCATTTTCCTGCCCTGCAGTATCATACTTATTCAACACTTAAAAAGCCTTCAGTAAAAGCATTTGGATAAACAAAGCTTTTTTCTCCGGTTTCAAATTGAACATATACATATTTCATTTTACTATCCATTCTGACTATAACGCCCTTACCAAACTTTTTATGTTTAACTTTTATACCTATTTTGATTTCAGGCAGGTCAATCTCTGAATCGCCTTTATTTGAGATAGCGGCGGTTTTCGGCGCAAACGCAGATTTGATAACTTGATGAGATGTAAATATTTCTTTTGGCTTTATTTTAGTTTTCGGCTGTGATTTAGAAGTATCTTTCATTTCAGTGACCATGTCACTCTTTACTACCTTCATAGCCGTTTGCTGACTTTTAAAAAGCCTGTTATATTCATCTTTCATAATAGACGTATCCCATCCGCCCACTTCGTCCATATCAGCAAGCATATCTATCCCCGTATATACAAGACTGCTATCTTCATACCGCTTGAATTTAAAAATCGCATCATTCATCAAACTTGCATTGAACACATTTATACTGCACAAAAGTTCAAAATCCCTTACATTCAAACCTGTGACCTTTTGAAACAGCCCGGGTTCAAGCTGTGTGATAACATCTTTCAGGCATCGTTCTCTATAATCGGTAAGGTACATAAATACGGGAATACGGGTCGCAAACTTTATCAACTTTTCCTGTATTTGCTTACGCTTAGACTTATAGTCTTTTTCTTCCGCAGTTAATTCCTTTTTCTCTTTCGGTGTCAGTTCCTTTTCTTTCTTAGCCTTTTTCACCGCCTCGGACTTATTTATTATGGTTTCGATATCGGAATTTAGGTTCCTGAACCCTTCTATCCTTTCAAGTGCTTCCATGGCTTCTTTATTGTTCATCAGGCGATTAAGAGTCTCATTATCCACATTCACAAGCAAAGCGGATTCCCACCTCTTTGCAAGTAACGTAGCAGAAGTTCCCGCCATGGCAATATCCAAAACGTCCTGTGCATTTATATTGCGCATTGTAGAACCGTCAAAGGCAAGCACGGGCAGAAAGCTTATAAACTCGGCGACCTTCTTTTCGGGATTATTTTCGTCCGCATTCAACCTACAGGAATAGTCACTTATTTGTCTTAATGCTCTGTCAAGAGCAAAGTCAAATATATAACAATTCTGCTTCACAATTACATCATCGCCGTTTTCGGTTTTAATGACCCATGGCGATTGCACTCTAAATGCCGCTTGAAAATATGTCTCGGGGCTTTTAAGATTTCGCAGCATAAATATTCCCGTCCACGGCTTTACCGTCACTCCCGTAGTCAACTTCCCGCAGGATAAGGTTATCGTTTTTGTTTCCAACGGGTCTTTCATTGAATTTATAACGGGCGTGAGGGCATCTATACCAACCCCCGCCCTTGTACCTGCACACACATTTATTGCATAATCGTGATAGAAAGCGTTCTGTTTTTGCTGTAAGAGATTATACATGGCATAACACGACGCAACATTTGGCAAAAACCACAATGTATGCGACAGCACATTTAAAAGACGCACATCGGAATACGGCAAAGCAGGTCGCTTATTTTGCCCAAGCTTCAAATCGTCCACACTTGAAGGCAGGTACGAGCCTCTGATAAGGTCGAGCCATTTCTGCACCTCATTTTCATACTTAAAATGTGCCTCCTCGCCCTTACCTTCCGCCGAGAAAAATACATTAAGGTCGAACTCGTCAAACTCGCCTTGCTGTGCTATATATCTTATTTCTTCGGGCAGTTTGTAAGTCATCATGACCATTCTCGGCAGTGAAATGTAGGGGTTGTTTGAACCTTTCCAATTATCTTTTGCACGCTGTTCATCGGAATAAGTCCAGTTGTATATCTGGTCTTCAATAAATTCTCCGCTGTTTATTGCACGAAAAGGGGTGCCCGATAAATAGAGATAATATGATGTAGTTATGGGCAAAAAGCTCTCGTTATAAGCGTTGCCCGCTTCTTCGCTCTGATATTTTTCAAGGTCAAAATCCTCTTCCTCATCGGGATTTTCAAAAAGCTTCTGTGCATTTTCACGCCATGCTCCGAAATGATATTCATCAAATATGACTATATCCCAATTGTTGGTATGAATAAATTCATTCTTGACCTTAATACCTCCGCTTGAATTTGTGCCAAGCAGATCCTGAAAAGAGCCGAAAACAACGATGGGTTTGTCTTTATCGGCATTTTTAAATGCCCTATCCATATCTATCCTATTGTTCTGTGAGTCTTTATTGGATATAAACTGCCACCCCTCAAAATCCGTATGTGCCATAAGATCCGCATACCATGCCGATTCAACAGCAGGTTTAAATGTAAGCACAAGTATACGGCTAAAATTCATCTTTTTGCACAATTCATAGGAAGCGAACGTCTTACCGAAACGCATTTTGGCATTCCATAAAAACTTTGGTATACGGTCAGGTTCATCACGTTTTGCAGCCGCAAAATAATCCATGGTTCGTTTTACCGCTTCATACTGTTCGGGGCGCATATCAAAGCTTTCTGTACGCACCATATCGGCAGTTTCACCCGTTTGCAGTTCGTGTATTGCCGACAAAACTTCCCTTTCCGTGCATTTAAACCACTCGTTCCTGTCTGTGCCTGCATTCAGCTGCTGAATATTATTGCGTTTTAAGATCCTGTGCACATCTCTGTCGGTAAAGCAAGACCCGTCGGGACACATCGCACTTTCTTTTAATACAATTTTGTACGGAACAGCGCTTGTGTGCATTTGCTCCTTAACACGGGTCTCTACATCTCTGTCGGTATAGCCGACTTTTATGTACCCCTCATGGGAAGATACACCAACCAACTTGTATGCGTAAATAGTCGGACGAACCTCGGGACGCTCTTTAAAAAAATTTG
>CAMOYW010000034.1 GCA_946630405.1 uncultured Clostridia bacterium
ATTCTTTTTAAGTACGGCAATATCCTGAGCCTTCATGTCCTTGTCAAGCCGATAATAAAGCAGCAGATCACCCGAATCTATACGGGGATACATATCATTATTCGGTGCGTGAACAAAGCCGAAAACAAAGCCAAACATTATCCACAGCGCTGTTACCGCAAAAAAAGAATGCAATAAAAAGCGCTGCGGCTGATCCATTGGTCCACGTTCTTTTTCTTTCATATAATCATCACCGCCGATCGCTTTTAAGGGCACATCTGTCGCAAACATCAAAAATAATCGGACTCAAACAAGTTTAAGTCCGATCATTTAATTAGCTTAATATGATCTCGTTATATCAGACGAATTCGGATGTGCCCGTTTATTGGTTTAACAGATCAGATATTGCGTGTATTTTTTGCTTTTTTCTTCGTTGTATGTGAGAATGCAAGCAAGCCCAAAGCAAATCCGAAGAGAATAACAAATGGTGCAAATCTGAGTATTACTCCCGTGGGAGATATTGCTCTTATTGTATTGGTGTAAATAACTCTGGTATCGGTGTTTATTACCGCTGTTACACCAACTTGATCCGTAGCATTATTAACCGCTTCATAATTGGAAATATCAAACTGAGGTACAGCCAGAGAAGCATCGGGAGCTACCTGTGTAGTATCTCCGCCCGCAAGAACCTTTCCGTTGCCGCTTCCGTTATCTACCTGAGCTTTTACAACATAAGTCTCGTTCGTATCATTCTTTTCCGAATATGACACCTTTGCATGAGGAGAAAGTCCTTGGATGTAGAATGTCTCACCGTGTTTTAAAGTAATCTTTGGATCATATGCATTTGGCTGTGTATATACTAAATTATTCGGATCTTTACCGCAAAAGAAAGGTGCGCCGTTATTATCAACGTTAACGGTGAAAGGGAAAGGATGATTTTTATCACCCATACCGACACCCACATTTTTAGTTACTCTTCCGAAATAATTTCTGTAGGAATCGTATCCGCTTTGATCGGTAGTGGTAAATCCCTCGCTCTTTAAAATCTTTCCCGCAGTATTGTTTGTGGGGTTATTTTTCATCAGAACATATCCTGCTATACTTTTGGTCCCGTTTTCTTCTTTTATAAAAATATCAAGATACCTGTCCTTAACGTAGACTCTGTCTTCATTTGATGAATCTACCGTTTGTCCGCTTGCATTCACGGTACTTGTGTTTTTGGTACGAACTATCCCCGCATTGTACAAGTCCGCAATAGGTGTGGTGTCTTTTATATAATATCTGTATACACCCGGAGTGGTAAATTTTGTAGGATCGATATCTATCTTAAGCGAGCTTGATATTGCTTCAACGCTTGATATTTGAGCCGATTCGTAATTAAAAACTACTTTGCCTTCATTTCTCAACGAAACAGCAGCCGCAACACCCGGATGAACGTGCATGGTTCTTGTATTGTCCGTACTGTCGGTCACCACTGTCCCGTCTGCAATGGTCGCGGGGGTTATCGAATAAGTAAAAGTTATTTGGGGCTTAACAAAATTTCCCTTTGTGCCCGGGGTCTGTTCCACAACTCCGTTGCGTAAATTGATTTGCTTGGGTATTGCAAGCTTGTTTTCACTTACTACGATGCCGTAGCCGTTCTGACTGACAACGGTTGTTGCCCCCGCATAGACCGAAGGCATTACGATCGCTGCCGCCGTAACTGCGGCAAAAGATTTAAGTAAAGTTAAAATCAGCTTTTTCATAATTATTCCACCTTTCCTTTAATTGATAAGCTAAGATCCCCTTCAGGGTACCTCTAAAAATTTCTTTAAAGCATAATACAGAAAATCCCGCATATCCCGCTATATAAAGAATGATTTTTTGGAAGTCCCCTTAATTCCTTTTTTTACCAAAAACAGTATAATACCGAAAAGCAGGCTTAAACCGATGATCGTTTTATCTTTTACCGATTTAAACTGTCCTGTCGGAACTATAACGTTTTTATTGTTTTTAAAAGTGACATTGCTGTCATTTAAAAGCCTTGTATTTATGGAGCTGCCCGATCTTTCCGCTCCGTCATTGAGCTTATATTTTACGGTATGGTCGCTTTGTTCCTCCGTTATCGTATACCAAACACCGTGAGGTAAATCGTAAAATGTAATGTATTCTCCGTCTTTAAGCGAGAAAGTAAATCTTCCGTTATCAAATACACCCGTATGAGCCGCTCCGTTTTTAGTGTAATTGAAACTGCCCGTAAGGGGGTATTCGATATCCGAATTTATGTAGGTAAATTCCGCCGTAAACATAAACTCCTTTTCTCTGTCTCCGAAGCCGCCTTCCACGATCTTGTTTACCGTCAAAGAGTGCGGGTCGGAGTTTGTAACATCCGCCCTTTGGTCTTTTCCGTCTGCGATCTCGGCATTTGCGGAGACCGAGGTGTTTTATGCCGTTTTGGCATTGGCTTGCGTTGACGAGATCACTCCCGTATCATCTTTGATTGAAATAAACGGGATATACGGTGTTCCCGATTTTTCCGTCAGAGTATACTCTGTGCCGACAGGTAAATTTCCGAATATTACATTACCGCCGTTTCCTACGGAAAAATCAAAGCTCAAATCATTATCGTGTACACTTAGTTTTTGCAATATATTATTTACATACGCAAGCACTTTGTATCCGTTTGCAATATTTAAAAAGCTGAGATCGATCTTAAAATCAAAGATGTCGGTATTGCTTGCTTCCGAAGAATTTACCGTTTTGGAAACTGTCAGCCTTTGGGTTTTGATATGCACGGGGTCTCTGATACCGATGTAGTTTACAAGCGTGTTTTCATCGTCCACGGTTATCGGATCTACAAGATGCGCTATGGTATCAAGCGGCTCGACAGTGATCCTTTGATTTGCATCCACAACTATTTTTATAGGGTCGTAAAGCACATCATAGCCGTCGGGAGACGTGATCTCTTCCAGATAGTAAACGCTGTTTTTCCTGAGTCTCAAAGGCGTTTCAAGGTCTTCAAAACGGCCTTCCACCGATACGTTTATATTTTCGCCGTTATAATTCAAAACCGAAATTTCGTTTTCGTCCTGTTTATACAGCCTGAATACGGCTCCCGTAATGCTTTGCCCCGTATCCGCACCTAATTTGTTGATATAGAGCATCGTATCGTCGCTTTTTATCTCCACATTTTTTACGCTAAGCTCTATACTGCGAACCTTATAGGCATCTTCGGGGTCTCTGAGCGATGTACCTTCCATTACCAGTACATTACCGCTTATGTCTCTGTAAACAGGCGTTTTATACAAAGGATACCAGTGGTTATAGCCGGGTGTCCCTTCATCATACTCGCCGATTTTAAGCTCCTCTAAGCTGTATTCCACAAGCCTGTTTCCGTTTACGAGCGGGAGTTCGTTTATGTAATAGTAGTTCCAACTGTTTGAATTATTCAGGGTTATGTACTTTTCCACGACCTTTCTGCCGTCGGCATCACCCGTGAGTTTTAACAAAACGCTGTTTTGTCTTGCTCCGTCCCATTCTTTGCCGATCCTCACACTTATAAGAGCGACGGGATCGTTTGTGATAAGAACACCTGTATCTGTGGCATTTTCGGGACCTTCGCCAGGCGCTCCCGCCTGTATCAGACTTATGGAACCGTTGCCTTCAACAAAATCGTTTTGATCTATATAGAAATTGCCCATGTGGTCAACTTCCACATTGAATGAGGGTGTCCCTTTATCGGAATAATACCCTTTGGGAACGCGTTCTTTGATCAAATACTCGTAACGCTCGTTTTCATTTACGGGTTTCGGCAATTTTAGGTAAATATTGCCGTCATATCCCGTTTTGGCGGTATATGAAGTATCTCCGTTCTCATAAATAACACTGTATTTCCCGTCGCCTTCAACGGCGTTCAGTTCCCTTGACAAACCAAGCAGCCGCAGGTTTCCGCTTTCCGCGGCATATATTTCAAACTCCACATCCGGCATAGGTACTCCGTCGCTTTGGTCACGCTTTTGTATCACAAAAGTACCCGTTTCGATATATGTATTGAATATATTTACCGTATGCAGCTCGTCTACATTTATCTCTCCCGCAGGGTATGTGGCAGAATATCCGTTTATTGTTCCGAACCATTGCATCAGCGGTACATCGTCGATATTATCAAATTTATCCGCATTTGTAACGCTGTACTGTGCCGCTATCCCATAGGTAATGCCGTTTGCGGAAATATTGTAATTATTCTCAATAATTCCGTATTCCGAACCTTTTATCGTAGGAACTACCCATGTGTAAGTCCGTCCTCTCTTTTCGATATAACCGTAGCTTCCGTTAAGTGTACTGCCGCTGTTGGCAATAAAACCAAAGTTGGACATACTTGCCGTTTTATCGGTCAATACAAGCTTATAAGCATTATTGCTGTCCTCTTTATTGGTAACGGTTATATTGAAATTGGAAGGTATATTGTTAAGTGCCGTACTGTCACCCGAAAAAGTTTTTGTTACGGTAACATAATCTACATTTGGTGTAAGCTTGCCGTCGATATGCCAACAGTCGTTTTTTAGCTTGCACACATACCACCTGATCGTGTAATTATCGGAATTAAGTTCATCATGATCTATCGTTCTTCCGTCTATAGTGATCCTGTCTTTGATGACATCTCCGTTTTTTAATGTTTCTATAACTTCATCGTCGGTCGGGAAATCCAAAAGCCTGAATACCGTGTCATCGACCGTATATCCGCCGCTTTCCGCCATCATGCGAATGGCTTGGTTCGCTTCACTTATATTTCCCACCGAATTGTTCTTTGATTGCTGTTTATCGTATGTTATTGCAATATACACATTACCCGAATCATTAACTGTACTTGGCTGTGAAGCGTTATCCATGACCGTTGAAAAAACACTTCGTGTAAAATAATTTTCATCCGTGGATATATTCGGTTTTTCGTTTAAAATATCGGCACTTATTGCCGATGTGGACACATAAAAATTAACGCTGCGTTTTGTGTGTTCCGATATGTTTACGGGAGTATATAAATTGCTCCATACGGCAGTAAAAGTAATTATTTTATCGCCGTCGGGATCCAGAACAGCATCATCAAGGTCTATTCTTTCCCCGGGCTGCTTTAAGGTATCAACGGCATCGGGTCTCCACCCGATAAACTCATAGGCACCTCTGTTATTCGCTTCGTTGGGTTTGGCTTGATCTCTTTGGGTTTTATATAAATGCGAGGTCAGATCGAGTATTGAATAGTTACCAACGGCAAGTTCGCCCGTTATAACATCCTCGGTTATATTGCCCACCGTTACGGGCATTTCCCCTATAAGAGCCTGAACATCCCTCTCCGCTCTCGGTATAACATATCTGACTTTGTGGGGTATTTCGCCCGAACTTTCAAGTTCCCACACGGCGTAAAGCTTTAACACACCGTCCGTTTCCGAAATAATATCCCCCACGGCATATTCAGTCCCGTCGTCCGTTTCCCAATGAGAAAACCTGAAAACGTATTCGTCTTTATCCGTCCTCGATCGGTATTGCCATGAAACGGGTGCGGCTGCCGTATACCCCTCGTGCCGGTTATCCGATACCATAGACGGCAAGTCGATCGGTCTGCCGTATTCAGCCGCCGTAGAATAGGGCGGATAGTAATACAAAATACTGTCTTTTGCAAGAACTCCGAGTGTCAACATTCGGTTATTGTTTCCGATATCGACCTTGCCCGGATCGTATGCACAGAACTTACCGTCGTAATTGTCTATGGAGGCATATGGCATCTCTGCGCTTATTATTGTGATTTTCCCGTTTTTAGCATAAATATCAAACAAATGCGGGGTGTCGGACAGAACAACGGATTTATCGTTCCCGTTTCCGTCTTCTATGCTTATGTATTGCTTTATGCCGTTATTTTGGGTAAATATTGCATATCTGCCGTTGATATACTCAAACTGCCACAAAGCTATCTCTTCACTTGACGTAAATATATTTATACTGCTGTCGGTTTCGTCCGTGGTTTTAACTATATTTACCGCTTTCAATCCTCTTACATTGGCATTATGATTTACTGTTTCGGCAGACATAGCCACCCACTTGCTTCCGTTTGAACGGTTATTGGCAATTATAAATTCCCGTCCGGATAAGCCGATCTCATCATTTACGGTGAAAAACTCCGAATTGCCCGCAGTTTCCGAATCAAACCGCGTAAAACGAATTTTAGAACCGTTATTGTTCTGGTGCCATCCTGCATACTGTAAACCGTTATTATCGTTGAATTGGTTGATATAATATGTCCTTATTTCCTGATTATTCGGGTTTACCGCCGTACATTGTATCGCATAGACCCCGGCATCCCTGTCCGATACAACAAGAGTTACGGCATCCGTACTGTTCGGAGCAGAACCCCTTATAATTATTTTTGCACGGTCATTATCGTAATATTCAAACCCTATGTACTGTTTACCGATAATACTACTGTTAACGTACATAAAGTACTTACCGCTGCCCGCCTGTTCAAAATAAAAATCACTCGCCTGACTGACCTCGGTAGTCTTGCTCAGACCCAAGGGATTTGCATTTTGATTAACTGTTCCTTTAATGTACTGATACGGGTTCGTTCCGCTTCTGTTTGATAACCTGTACGGTACATCCGCTTGTATATCTCTGCTTACGGCACTTTCAAATTCATGCGCCGAGATATTCCCGACAGAAACTATAACATAAGTACTGAAATGGTCTGTTACAAATGCGAAATTCTCACCTTCATTTACGGCATCCGACATCTCCTCGATCGCTGTTTCGGTCTCTTCGTTTTCCGCCGTTTCAGGTATATAAAAAGCTTTTAGTTCTTCTCCGTCTTCAAAAGCCCGCTCAACATCGTCATTTGCAACAAAAACAACAACATTTTCATTCGGCTGCCATTCGTTTCCCGCCTCGTCATACAGTTTTATATCATACGCACATATAAAACCTATACTGCTGTTGTTTTCCTTTCCCCTTATCTTTTCAAGTGTCTCGGAGTCTATCTCCTTTCTTTCGGCAAGTGCATAAACTCCTTCGGGTATAATACCCGTAATTATAAGCTCTCTGTCTGCTGTCAGCAGCGTTCGTTTGTTTTGTGTCAAATAAGCTGCGTCTTGAACGGAAAGCACTTCACTTGTTGCTTCCGCTTCCTTTTCCTCCATAGTGACAGCAGCCTCGGATATACAATCGTCGCTGATCAAGTCTGTATTTTGTTGTGATTCTCCTATGATTTCATCTGCATAAACCGAACTGTCACAGAACGAAAAAATCAAAACAATAACAAGACATAAAGATAAATATCTTTTAATTGCATCTTTCATAACACCGTCACCCCCTTTCAGGTTATACAAAAGAATGCTTAATATTTATTTTGCAGCAAGTGAATTAAATAATCGCTCAGACCCGATTATTTATGAGGCGCATCATATCGTAAACGTCTGAATATTTTTGACGTTCATGATAAATATAATTCTGTGTTCTAAAATCTTGTATTTGATTCATCGAAAGTCTATTTTTTTATTTTTTAACACAAATAACATTATCCTTCAAGTCGTTGCAGCAAAAAAGACAGTTCGATTTTGAAAATCGTCAATTTATATGAACAATCCGACCAAAATTCATTCGTTATTTCGGTATGATTTATACATATTTAACAGTATGAAAGACAGCACATAGTTTTTATAGTAAGCAAAGTCAA
>CAMOYW010000035.1 GCA_946630405.1 uncultured Clostridia bacterium
ATATTTTTGACCCATTATTAGATCATGCATTAGAATTCTTTTACCGGATCCATCCCGAAGCTTTGCGTCTAAATAACCATCTTTTCTTAATCTCCAACAATAGTCTTTAATTAAATCATAATCTCCTAAATCAAAATAAAACTTATCATTGTTAGAGGTAAATCCTATCCCATAATCATTAGATGTTAGGTCGTATATATTTTCTTTAATACGATTATTTCTCGCACAGTCTTTTGAATAACATCCACAACTTGGAACTGGCCTATGTAACAAATCAGTAGTTGTAATAAGAGTTTCGTTTCCGCAATCGCATATACACTTCCACAACACCTATCCTCGGCATCTTTGATCAGTTTTTTCTAATACAAATAATCTTCCGAATTTTTTATTCTCTAAGTCATATTTCTTCATATATTATTCCTCACGCAAACAAATCTTCATCATCTTCTGTTTCAGGCGCATTCATTGCGGCTTCAAGAACAGTTTCAACTGTCTCTTCTTTTACAATAGTAAACTTGTCGTCATCGAATTCGCTTACAGTTATACCACAATCATATGCACCATCCGCAGCATCATCACGCAAATCAAAATCGGAAATCTTATACTGTGTAATGCGGTTTCCGTAGATAGATCCACGAGGTCTAAAGTCATCAATAGTTTTCAGTCCAAGAGCAATTGCTTCTTTCTGATTCGGTGTCAAACTCGACTCGTCAAAAGCAACTTCTTCGGCTCCATTTACATAAGTAAAGATCATGCGCAGAGTATAAACTGTATTCTTTTTGAGTGTGCATTTAATTTTGCCTTGTTCTCTTACAAACCCAAGATTCTTTAGCTTGTAATCAAGCACCTGCACATGATGCTCATTGTTAAAGTCGATCTTAGACGCATCAAACACACACTGCTGCGGAAGGAATTTGTTTCCAGTGTCTTTATCAATATACTCACGAGTATATCCATTGATATAGATCTTCTTTTCCGTTACTATGGGCTTTCCGTCAAGGAGTATATTGTAGGAGGTCTCGGCTTTATCACCGAGCTTTGCGGTTTTTCCGTTTACGCTTACTCTTCCGCTCTCTATTATTTTTTCACATTCTCTGCGTGAGCCTATACCGGCTTCTGCCATTATTTTTTGTATTCTTTCCATTTTTTATCCTCAAAAATCGTATAGGGCAATAATAGCATATTTTTATATTTTTATCAACCGATGAAAAATTATCGAAATTTATAAATATTGATTGACAATACATCGTATTAGTGTTATTATGAAACATAGATAGAGGTGCGGGTTGCATCAGTAGCATGAAGGACGGGCAGTTACCGTGTGATTTTGTGTGAAAGGGTAAACCGCCGAAGGCTGAGTACTTACTGCAGTGCTTTGCTTGGTTGCCGAGGCGAACAGCCCTGTGACTGTCATTGTTTTCAATGGAGTGCTATCTGTGCAAATGTTATCACAGGTTGACTCTTGTCAACCTTTTTTATTTTCGGGCACATCTAAAAACTCTTTCTCTGAGTTTTGCTTTAAAGCAGTTTTTAGAGATACCCTTTTATCAATCGGAGGAAAGATATGAAAAGTTATAATGTTGGTATCATAGGTGCTACCGGTATGGTAGGTCAGAGATTTGCTTTGCTTTTATCAAAGCATCCATGGTTTAATGTGAAGGTTGTTGCCGCAAGTTCAAGGTCTGCGGGCAAGAAGCTGAAAGATGCTATCGGAAACAAGTGGGCAATGCAGGAGCCCATCCCCGAGGAGATCGGTGAACTTACCGTAATGGATGCTACAAACGATGTTGAAAAGATCGCGTCTATGGTGGATTTTGTTTTCTGCGCCGTAAATATGAAGAAAGACGAGATAAAGGCACTTGAAGAAAAATATGCAAAAGCGGAATGTCCCGTTATCTCAAACAATTCGGCGCACAGAGGTACGGAAGACGTGCCTATGGTAGTTCCCGAACTTAATCCCGAGCATATTGAGATAATAAAGGCACAAAGAGAAAGACTTGGCACAAAGAGAGGCTTTATCGCAGTTAAGAGCAACTGCTCCATTCAAAGCTACGTACCCGCTCTTCATCCTTTAAGAAAATATGGCATTAAGAATGTGCTTGCATGTACATATCAGGCTATTTCGGGTGCAGGCAAAACTTTTGAAACATGGCCCGAGATGATAGATAATGTTATCCCTTATATCGGCGGAGAAGAGGAAAAGTCCGAAAATGAGCCTTTAAAGGTATGGGGAAAGATAGAGGGCAACAAAATCGTAAATGCCACAGAGCCTAATATCACCACACAGTGTTTAAGAGTGCCCAGCTCAGACGGACATATGGCTGCCGTGTTTGTAAGCTTTGATAGAAAGCCTGCAAAAGAGGAAATACTTAAGCTTTGGAAAGAGTTTAAGGGTGTGCCTCAGGAGCTTGAACTTCCTTCCGCTCCCAAGCAGTTTTTAAATTATTTTGAGGAAGATGACAGACCGCAGACAAAGCTTGACAGAATGCTTGAAAACGGAATGGCAGTGTCTATGGGTCGTTTGAGAGAGGATAAACAGTACGATTATAAATTCGTATGTCTTTCACACAATACATTAAGAGGTGCTGCCGGTGGCGGTGTGCTTCTTGCAGAGCTTCTTGCGGCAAAGGGTTATTTTGATTAAGGAGGTGCCTTATGAAAAAGACGTTATTTGTTGGTTCGGGTGTTGCCATTGTTACGCCGTTTAATGAAAACGGCAGTGTTAACTTTGGAGCACTTGCCGATTTAATTGAATTTCAAATAGAGAACGAGACGGATGCCATAATTATATGCGGAACTACGGGCGAGGCATCTACCCTTACGGATGATGAGCAGATAGCCGTTATCAAGTTCACCGTCGATAAGGTAAACAAGAGGATCCCCGTTATAGCCGGTGCCGGAAGCAATGATACTGCTCACGGTATTAATCTTTGCAAGAGATGTGAGGATGTGGGAGCTGACGGTTTGCTTATAGTTACTCCTTACTACAATAAGACCACACAAAGAGGACTTGTTAAGTACTACACAGATATTGCTTCAAGCGTAAATCTTCCCATCATTATGTATTCCGTTGCCGGCAGAACAGGCGTGAACATTGCTCCCAAAACGGTATCCGAACTTGCCGATATAGATAATATCGTTGCCATAAAGGAAGCAAGCGGCAACATTTCTCAGGTTGCCGATATCGCCGCACTTTGCAAGGACAGAATAGATATTTACAGCGGAAATGATGATATGATCGTGCCTCTTCTTTCATTAGGAGGAAAGGGTGTAATATCCGTGCTTGCAAAT
This sequence comes from uncultured Clostridia bacterium, assembly GCA_946630405.1. GTDB lineage: Bacteria > Bacillota > Clostridia > Lachnospirales > CAG-274 > UBA3680. The sequence goes on from CAMOYW010000035.1 coordinate 3,292, forward strand.
GTTGCACCCAAATATACTCATGACATGGTAAAGAGTTTTGTAAACGGAGAAACTGTAAAAGCATGCAGAATGCAGCTTGATTGTATGAATCTTGTACACAATCTTTTCTCCGAGGTCAATCCCATACCCGTAAAGGCTGCCCTTAACATGATGGGCATGAATGCAGGCGGATACAGAGCTCCTCTTATCGAAATGGAAGAAAGTAACAGAGCTAAGCTTGAAGAGAGCATGAAGGCTTTCGGACTTATTGACTGAGGTGTGCTATGACAGATATTATTTTACACGGTTGCGGCGGCAAAATGGGCAGAGTGGTTGCCGATATTGTTAAAAACGATCCCGATAGCAGAGTTGTGGCAGGTATAGATGTGTATGCAAAGGGCGATTTTGACTTTCCTGTGTTTTCATCTCTTAACGAATGTGATGTAAAGGGCGATGTTATAATCGACTTTTCAACAGCTGTGGCTGTGCCCGATTTGATGGAATGGGCTGTGAAGGTAAATACTCCCGTTGTGGTTTGCACCACAGGACTTGACGAGTATGCCAACGAGAAGTTGAACGAATGTTCAAAAACAATAGGCGTGTTCAAATCTGCAAACATGAGCCTTGGTATAAATCTTATGGCTGCCATCCTTAAAAAGTACAGTGCTGCTCTTTATGATGCTGGCTTTGATGTGGAAATAGTTGAAAGACATCACAATCAAAAGATAGATGCACCGAGCGGAACAGCGATACTTCTTGCGGATGCCGTTAATGATGGGGTAAATACCGACCTTAAGTACGTATATGACAGAAGTTCCGTAAGGGAAAAGAGAACGAGAGATCAGCTTGGGATATCTGCCGTAAGAGGCGGAACCATAGTGGGAGACCACGAAGTCATATTTGCGGGCAGAGATGAGGTCGTTGAATTTAAGCACAGTGCATACAGCAAAGAGGTGTTTGCCATAGGTGCCGTAAAAGCGGCAAAATTCATGAAGGGCAAAACATCGGGCAAGTTTGATATGCAGGATGTAATGAACGAAATATAATTTACGGAACGCTCGGGGTGAGAAACTTCGAGCGTTTTGTGTAACATTGATAAATCAAACTATGTATTTTTGTGTACATTGACGAAAGTGATGATTTGAAAACAATATAAAAATATGTTAAAATAAATTAGGGAAGTACTTTTATTTAGGGGATGAATCGATAATTTTAAATTGGGGGTAAATGATACGAATGGAGTGATTTTGTGCGTAAATTTGTTAAAAAAATGGGTGCGGCGGTATTGTCGGCTGTCTTGATGGTAGGAAGTTATGTGAACGTGTTCGCCGCAAGCTTTTATGATGAGGAAGTTTCCGTAAGTGATAATGGCTATACAAAAGAAATAGTTACATCCAATAACCCCGATTGTTATTTTAAGTTTAAGATAGAAGGAGATAAGTTAAAGGCTACGGGCGTATGCAAAGACGATAATATCAATGCCATATGGATCCAATTTAGAGGGATAGGAGCTAACAGCGGTATAAAAGTTGATCCGGGTTCTTACGACCATGATAAAAATGCCAAAAGCGGATATTTGGAAGATAGCTTTTCTTTTGCGGAGAATTTAGGAAAATGTCCCGACGGTGATTACTCACTCATGCTTTTTACATTACCGCAAACATGGGGTGATTATTGGGACGATCCCAACTGGAATAACGAAAATGCCTTGGTTTTCAGCACATATTTTAATCACAGTATATACCTTAACAAAACGGGAGATGAGTACAATTTCGTTGTAAACAAGGCGAATTATGACAGATACAACGTATTTTATAACGACTATTTCCGTTGCAAAGATTTTTATTTGATTCAACCCCAAACTCTTGCGGGCACAAAGGTCACCGAGAAGATAAAGCTTACCGCTCAGCAGATAACCGAGGGATGTACTACCGACTACGAAAAGATAAAGGCTGTACATGACTACGTTGCGGGCAAGCTCTACTACGACTATGATTATTTCAACAAGCGTCAGGGGGTAACGACTTATTACGACCCTGAGCAGTTGATCGATATGGAAAAAGCTCATGCTGTCTGTGAAGGCTTTACGGGGCTTGCATCCTCTCTTCTTCGCTCTGTTGGTATTCCATGTAAGGCTGTTAGAGGTAACGGTGTAAATCTTCTTACCAATAACTGGGATGATGAAGAAGTGCAAGATAACCATTCGTGGAACGAAGCGTGGTGTGCCGAGCAAAACAGATGGGTCATATTTGACTGCGCATGGGATTGCCAAAGTGTAAAGGGTTCGCCTGAAAATGATGACGAAAGCGTCGGTGTGTTTACAAAGAAGGATAAAAGAGATTTTTATTTTGATATAACACCCGAAGTTATTTCAAACGACCATAGAATAAACAACTACTTTGAATTTCCCGAAGATATTGCCGTTATAGGTGATGTAAATGCCGATTCTACCGTAGATGCTTCGGATATAGCGGCTATGTTAAAGTTCAACACGGGATTTTCTTCGGAGCTTACTCAGCCCTTGAAGATAAATGATGCGGACGGCAACGGAGAAATAAATATTAAAGATGCCATAGCCATAGGAAGAAAGATTGTATTTGAGACAAAAATTTCGGAGCTTGGTCAAACATTATAATAAAAACGCCCTTAGGGGCGTTTTTTGTGAAAGAAAATAGTTTTTTTGTATATAATATTATGAATAATTCCTATTTACACATTCTATTCATTTGTTGTAAAATCATAATATAATAATTTGTTAATGGAGAATGGATATGATAAAAATACTTGCCTCAAATATTAAGCAGTATAAAATGGTAACGCTTATGACTCCGTTTTTTACGGCTATGGAGGTTTTTTTGGAGATATTGATACCTTTTGTTACATCTAAAATTATAGACGAGGGTATACAGAAAAACAATATGGATGCCGTTGTAAAATTCGGTGCGATCATGCTCATGTTTGCGCTTATGTCGCTGTTTTCGGGTATTATGGCGGGAAGATGTTCGGCAAGGGCGGCAACGGGTTTTGCCGCAAATTTAAGAGAGTCTTTGTTTAAAAATATACAGACTTTTTCTTTTTCCAATATTGACCGTTTCAGTACGGCAGGTCTTGTCACAAGAATGACTACCGATATAACCAACATTCAAAACGCTTTTCATATGGTTATAAGAATTGCCGTAAGAGCACCTTTAATGCTTATAAGCTCTATCATAATGTCGATGGTTATAAGTGTAAGGCTTTCTATGGTGTTTTTGGTGGCGCTGATAGTGCTAGGAGGAACGCTTTTCCTTATAATGAGAAATACCATGCCCCTGTTTACTGCCACTTTTGAAAAGTATGACGAATTAAACAGAAGTGTGCAGGAAAATGTTTCCGCCATAAGAGTGGTGAAAAGTTTTGTTAGGGAAGGGCATGAAAGAGAAAAGTTTGAGGGAGCATCGGGTATATTATATAAGATGTTTTTAAAAGCCGAATGTATACTTGCGGCAAACAATCCCGTTATGATGATTTGCATATACGGGTGTATATTGTCAATATCGTGGTTCGGTGCTCATTTTATCGTGGAAGGCACATTGACTACCGGTAATCTTACATCTCTTTTCAGTTATGTAATGAGCATGCTAATGTCACTTATGATCCTTTCCATGATATTTGTGATGATCACTATGAGTCTTGCAAGTGCGAGGCGTATCTCGGAGGCACTTCTCGAACAGGCGGATATTGTGTCTCCCGAAGATCCCATAATGCAGGTCAAAGACGGAAGTATAGATTTTGAGCATGTCAATTTCGTATATACCGAGGGTGAGGGTGATGCAATTTTATCCGATATAGACCTTCACATAAAGTCTGGACAGACCGTTGGAATCATAGGCGGAACGGGCAGCGGAAAATCTACGCTTGTAAATCTTATTTCAAGACTATACGATGTAAAAAGCGGAAGTGTACTCGTCGGCGGAACGGATGTGAGAAAATACGATATACAGTCTCTCAGAGCGGCTGTTTCCGTTGTTTTGCAAAAGAACATTTTGTTCAGCGGTTCAATTTTGGACAATCTTCGCTGGGGAAATGAAAATGCAAGTGATGAAGAATGTATCTATGCCTGTAAACTTGCCTGTGCGGACGAATTTATAGAAAAGCTCCCCGATAAATACGAAAGCAAGATAGAACAAGGCGGAAGCAATGTATCGGGAGGACAGAGACAAAGGCTTTGTATAGCAAGAGCGCTTGTCAAACAGCCGAAAGTACTCATACTTGATGATTCCACGAGTGCCGTTGATACTGCGACCGATTCAAGGATAAGGAAAGCCTTTGCCGAAAACATACCCGATACCACAAAGCTTATTATCTCTCAGAGGATATCGGGCATAAAAGATGCCGATATGATAG
>CAMOYW010000036.1 GCA_946630405.1 uncultured Clostridia bacterium
ATGCGGTAACAGTAGCCAAATATGCGAATGATTAATTAAATCAGTGTTTCCTTATATGAAAATTTGCAAACAGATGTTTATTTTATTTATTGTATTATTATTTAGTGTTGCTGTCAAATTAAAACGAAGTTTTTGCTATATATTTTTTTACTTATGGATTTAGGCAAAATTAAATAAATCAGGCAATAAAAGATGTGTCGCCGAAAGAGTATCGGTGACACATCTTTTTAAACAGTATCTTTTTCCGTCAGCGTTTTTCCGTCAAATTCTATTATTTTATCGCACAGCTTTAACGTATTGGTACGGTGGGAAATAAATATACAGGTCTTTCCTTCCATGGAACGAAGGTTTTGAAGTAACTCGGCTTCCGTCTTTTCGTCAAGAGCAGATGTTGCTTCGTCCAAAAGGAGAATTGGAGCGCCGCTCAAAAGTGCTCTTGCAACGGCAAGTCTTTGAGTCTGACCTTCGCTCAGTCCGAGACCTCTTTCACCTATTTGGGTGTCAAGTCCGTTTTCAAGGCTTGCCAAAAGTTCACCGAGCATGGCTTTTTCGGCGGCAGCGGTTATTGCCTCATCCGAGGCATCGGGTCGGCAAAACGCGATATTTTCACGCATGGTGCCCGAAAGTACCATATTACCTTGCGGTACATAAGCAAAAAGCTCACGGCAGGCGGAATTCAACTTTTTTTCGCCCGAGATGAGTTTCAGAAGTATCTCACCCCTATCCGGCTCTATAAGGTTCAAAATAAGCTTTATTATCGTACTCTTGCCCGAACCCGAAGCGCCGGTAATTGCCGTAAATTCACCCTTTTTAATAAAAGCACTTGCGTTTTTAAGTACCACCTCGTCTTTATAGGCAAAGTCCACCGCTCTAAGCTCTATCCCTTCAAGTTCATCGTAGAGCTTTTTGCACTCTCCGAGGCTCGTCCTATCCTCATCGGGAAGCTCTTCAAGCTCCATGAGCCTCTCCGCAGAAGCAAGGCAAGCGTAGAACTTGGGTACAAGCCCGCTGATATTTGCCATGGGTCCCTTTATTTGGTCTATTATCTGCAAAAACGCCGTAAGGGTGCCGAAAGTGAGCGTACCCGCGTTTATGCTCACCGCTCCCCATATAAGGGCGGCATAGTAACTGCCCGTAAAGAGAACATACACCCCCGTGTTTGCCACATTGCTGACGGTCTGTTTTTTATACATGACCTTAAGAGCATTTTTCTGGCGGGAATCGAGTCTGTCTTTTACTATATCATCCGAGGCAAAGCTTTTTATTACTATGATATTTTCAAAACATTCCTGCAAAAAGGAACGCACCTTACCGTTCTCCGTTTGTAAAAGCTTATGCAGATATTTAAAATGCTTGCTGTACAATTTTGCGGCAACAAACACGAAAACTCCTACCCCGAGTGCGATCAGGGTAAATCTCGCATCTATCATAAACAGCACCGCAAGCCCCGCAATAAGGCGTGTGATAAGTGCGATAGCGGTAGGTACTATGTCCACCACGCCGTTTATTATCACATCCACATCCGAGGTAAAGCGGTTTATAAGCTCGCCCGAATGGTAGGCATTCAATTCGCTCCACTTCTTTTTAAGCAGCTTTTCAAATACTCCCTGCTTTATGGCTATATCGCCTCTTCCGAGGGCGCGAATGGCAATATTGTTATAAACAATGTTGAGTGCCGCTTGAAAGCATATCACAAGCAAGAGTTCAAGCCCCGCAAACCAAAGAGAGCCTTCCGTATCTCCCGTGGCAATATCAAGCACACGCTTAGACACAAGAGCAAGCCATATAAACCCGAAGGAAATCGCCCCCGTAATGACCGAAAGGGCTGCCACCCACTTTATTTCACGCCTTGTGTAATGTAATATCCAATTAAAAGCCCCCTTCACGGGCTTAAATTTCTTTTTGTGCATATTCGTACCGTTTTAAGTTTTTTCTTTTTCAACAAATATTCCAAAATCATTTTTTAAAATAATATAATCTATACATAATACATTGTTATTTGATATAATGTATGTACAAATTGCATTATCTAATTCTGAAAACGTACATATATCTTCATAGCACCGGTTTTTCATAGTTTTCACTGACTTTAAAATAACGGATATAAACTAATAAATTTGCCATTAAGTTTTATACGTTATAAATGCGGATTTTTATATAGAAATATTCCGGTTTTTCAAAAATCAGTGTTTCCTTAAATCGGCGTTTAATGCTTTGAAATGCTTTGCATTGCTGTTATAAAGCTTGCAAAACACTTTATAGTTTCGTTCGTAGATGGCTTTAACGGATGCATTGGGATGATAAGTTGCTTTTATGGGTATCATTTTCTCTATTGTTTTTGAGGAGTCTATGATATTCATTCCGAGTGCTGTCATCATGGCGGCACCGATTGCACCGGCGTTTTGAGGCTCGTCAATCGTTTCAATCGTTTTTCCCGTTATATCCGCAAGCATTTGACAGGTGACCGGTGAAAGAGCACCTCCACCTACAAATCGTATAGTATCCGAGGTTTTGATTTTTTGAGCTTCACATTCCAAAAGCCAACGCAAATGGAAGCATATACCTTCAAGAACGGCTCGAATCATATCTCGCTTCCCGTTTTCAAGCTTCAGATTAAAGAATATGCCGCCGGCATTGGAATCTTCAAAGGGACTTCTGTTTCCGTGCATCCAAGGTGTAAATATTATGCCGTTTGCACCCGGAGGAACTTTATTGACTTCATATGATAAATAATCATATAAACTTTTGTATATATTTTCGTGATCCTTCGGAATATTTTTCTTTTCTAAATATATGCCGATTTCGTCAAGTGCAAGATGATCTTTGACCCATTCAAAACATTTGCCCGCTGTTTCCAACTCGGCGTAGTAATGGAACATTCCGGGTAGTGCAGACATAACGCCCGTCATACTGTGAAGGGGATCCACGACCTGATGATCTATAAGCGTGATTACCCAGCCCGATGTACCTATGTAAATATGTGTCTGCCCCGGTGTGGTACAGCCGGCACCTATACCCGTAAGAGTCGCATCTCCGCCGCTGAAAACGGGAATGCCTTCGGTCAGCCCAAGTTCCGATGCCGCTTGTTTAGTCAAGTTTCCGGCTTTTTCGGTGCAATTTATAATCTTTGGAAGATGCTTTGGCGCGACTCCGTACATTTTTGCAAGTCCTATATTCCATCCTTCTTTGCCTTTTCGTGTGTCATAAAGAAAGGTTGAAAAGGCTGAGTCTACCGTCCTTACAATATTGCCTGTGCAACGGAATGCCAAATAGTCGTTCACATCGAGCCATTTGTATACATTCTTAAATATTTGAGGCTCGTTGTTTTCCACCCATTTATATTTATAAACGGGGTCTTTTACGCTTATTGATGCCGTTTTATTTATATATAGATTTCTGAATAGCTTGAAAGCGTCGCACCCGTTTATCCTGATAAGTCCGCTTTCGATACCTTTTTTGAATTCTGTGTACGCCCTTGTATCAAGATAATTCATGGGGCGTCGTAAGACATTTCCGTTTTGATCCACAAGCACAACACTCTGCATTTGTGCGCAAAATGAGATGCCGATAATTTCGGATGGTTTTACTTCCGTTTTTGTGAAAAGATCTTTTGTGGAGCTTACTATCGCATTCCACCACTCATTTTCATCCTGCTCAACACCGCCGTTTTCAAGAATGTACATATTGTATTCGGCACTTGTATGGCATATCATTTTTACGGTTGAGCTGATATCAAAAAGACAGGTTTTCACGGCACTTGAACCGAAATCGTAAACGATTATTTTCATATTTTGTTCCTTTTACGCTTTATTCCTCCAAATGGATATTGGTTCCCGTGTCTGTTTTGCGATAAGCTCTGTTTAACATTTTTTTATCAAGATCAGGCCACTTGTTAACTTTTTGTGCTTTGTTCGTTATTAAATATGCTTCTTCGGCACACAAGGCAATTGGAAGATCGGAAATGGAATCGGAGTAGAAGTTATCTATAATGGGGAATCCGTGTTCAAAAATGTAACGTGCTTTTTCCTTTGCATACATCAAATTGTTAGTAAATACACCAAATTCACGGTCGTATTCGGAAGCCACATAATTCACCCCGAGTCTTTTGGCAATAGGGGCGATTATACACTCGGGTGATGCACTTATAATAAGATCGTCGGACTTTTTTTGAGAAAGATACCACGAGGAAATTCTCTTTTCATGCACATCCCAAAATTTCTCTATCTGCTCTTCAAAATCGTCTATCATCCCAAGAAAGCTGAAAATTTTGCGTTCAAATTTATATCTTTTCATCTTTCCGACTTTATACAGAAATAAGCTTGAAAAAGCTTTCGGAGCATATTTGAACCACAGCTTTGGATGGCGTTTTGCACACCACAACGCAAAGCTGACGGTACAATCCGGATAATAGATGGTTCCGTCAAAATCATAAACATTCATAGCATTATTCTTGTTTTTAATCTCACAAATATTTTCTTTACTATTTTAACATATAGGAGTAAAATACTCAATAGCGAATGGCGATAGAATACGCCGCTTTTATTCTCCGACTGCAAGTGTAATTGAATATTAAATATCCTGTAACACTATTGTAACAATAGTGTTGTATAATCAATGTATAAAGTAGGGCGAGTAAACACATACCCCTATTTATAACGACTCTATTATACGGAAAGGTGGCGATGATATGAAAAGAATAATAGCTTTATTGTCCTTTGTGATGCTTTTTGCAACGCTCAGCCTTGCCGCATCCGTATCGGTTATGGCCGCCGGAGTTGAGAACTTTAAGATAACGGGCGGTATATCCCTTGACAAACCGTCGGAGATCACCTTTGACAGCACAAGAGTAATATCGGGCACAGCCGAAAAGGGTGCGAAGATCACCATTACCCTTTATGAGCCGTACACAACGGCAGACGGCACCACCGCCTACAATATAATCAGGACCTACAGCGTGACGGTAGGTAACACGGGCATATTCAGCCAGAGTGTCAGCCTCAGAGAGGGCAAAAATTACATAGTGGTAGCAGCCTACAAGGACGGCCGCTACAGCGAAGCCAAAACGACCGTAAACAGAAAGAACAAAGTTCTTCAAGCGGTGCTTTCACAAAGCATTGCCGTTCCCGGCGGTGGCTTCTGATATCGGTTTATTTCGGGCTGTCGATTATCGGCAGCCCTTTTATTGCATTTAATTATGAAAAATTTAGGTAAAAATCTTTTAATTGCATCCCTGATGCTGCTTGCGATATATCAAACAGCAATACTATGGTTCGACGGATATGCCGACAAAAGCATATTTTCTCTGTTTAAAAAAAGCACCATCGGCTACAATATGCCCTATGCCATAGACAGGCTTATCGTAAACCTGGGTGACAATAAGCTTGTGGTCAAGACAGACGGTATATACGACGAAGAATATATGCACAGGCTCGATAAAATGGTCGCCACGGCACTTACAAACGGAGACTTCGGACTTATAGAAACGACGGATGCCGCCTCTCTTCTTTCCCGCAGGTGTATAATCTACCAATACAACTGCAGTATAAAGGGCAGCGACATAAGCGAAATGTTCAACATCCCGGAAGATATTGCAATACAGATCATAAGCTGCGACAGCATACTCCTTCGCCCTTCTTCGGACAGCGGCATACTGACCGTTATATTTGCAGACAGCAGACTTAAAACGGCAGCAACTTTCACCCTGAACGACAAGGATATGACACAGGAATGTTACGAACTGTGCGGTATAATTAAAGCCGACGAGGAAAACTTTACCTACCTTTCAACCGCACAAAATTCCTTCACCCTGTTTTCGAGAAACCTCTTTATCCCCGTATGGCAGGACAACACCTATATGTTTACCTGTGCGCAAGGATACACCCCTCTCAAGGATTTTTCGGATATAGAGGGAAATGCCGACATATTCTTTGCAAACCCCGTAAACAAGCTCAATATCCGAACGGGAGACGGCTATACATTCAGCGATGATAACACCGTGGTAAAGCTTCAAAACGATGTGTTTGAATATTCAAGCTACGAGGTAAAAACGGGAAGCGACGACTTTGACATATCCTACCTTGCGGCAGTCAAGCTCCTTGCAAGCGACAGCTATATAAGAAACGAATACTATCTCTACGATTACAAGCAAAACGAAGGCGGCGGCTACAGCTTCTACTTTAACTACAAACTAAATGCCATGCCCGTAGTGCCGAGCGAAACACTTAAAAAGGAAAAGGATATAGAAAGCTTTATAGAGGTAAGGACAAAAGGCGGAGCCGTAAACCGCTACAAAAAGTATGTTGTGGCATTTAAAGACAGCGATTTTAAAATAAGGGCGGAGATAGATTATATAACCGCTATCGACAAGCTCTTTATGCGCCTCTACGGGGAAGGCAAAAGCGAAAGCGTGGACTCCATACGCCTTAAATACTGCTACACCCCCGGCACGGAACATACAAACCCCTGTTGGGTCATCACGGTCAAAAATATCGACTTTACCGAGGAGGTAAGCTGATGGATTGGAAAAAGGCAAAGAATTATACCATAGTCTTTCTTTTGATACTTAATGCCCTGCTTCTCGGCTGCAATATGTATATACGAAGTCAAACGGCAGTTGATACGGAAAGAGTACGCTCCATTACCACACTTGCGGCAAAAAGAGGCATAACCCTCAGCGCCACCCTGCCAAGGCAGTACCCCGCAATGCGAGAGCTTGAAGCCTCTGAATACAGTTACGACCAGCTTAAACTGCAAAGGCTGTTTTTCTCATCGTTGACGGGCATAAGCCGAACGGACAAGGGCGAAAGCATTATATTTACAAACGGAAGTGCCACCCTCAAACTAACGGGCTCCCTCATAGAATACGAAAACGAAAACGCAAAAGCACTTGAAGGAGAAGAGGCACTGCAAAATGCCAAAGAATTTGCCTCGGAGATAACAAAACTCTTCGGCAATTACAAGTACTACTCCGACATTTCGGACAGCGAAAAGACGGTAGTGACCTATTACGACACCGTAAACCACTACCCTGTATTTACAAGCTTCATAAGGTGCATATATTACAAAAAGGGCGGACGAAGGATAGAAGTAAACTATGCCTCCCTCACTCCCGCGGAACATTCCACCGCAGATATACTTGCCTCCGACGAGGCAGTTTATGCCCTTGTACAGTCGGGTCTTATCCCAAGAGGCACTGCCATAAGCGATATATGCCAAGGCTACTGTATAACAGCCTCGGGTGCGCCATCTCCTGCCTACCTGATAACCGCAGGCGGAAAGGATCACACGGTAAACGCCCTTACGGGAGAATGTGAAATAGCGGAATAAGAAATTGGGGAGTGAAAAAAGATTTTCCACTCCCCCTTGAAAGAAAACCTTGTTTTCTTTCAAATACCACAGGCTTGTCTGCGTGCATCATAGATACACTTGCAAGCCTATAAGAAATGCAGACTCCGCCTGCTCCTCGGCGAAAATGCGATTTCCGCCTGCGGATCAAAGTCTGCGACG
>CAMOYW010000037.1 GCA_946630405.1 uncultured Clostridia bacterium
CCTCCATACAGCTATAACATCTCATTATAATTCTCCTAAACTGTGTTGAAAAAATAAACCATTTCCTATTATATACCCTAACCGCAAAAAATACAAACAAAAAAATATTAAGGTATTATATACTTTATTGTTAAAATCTGCCAAACGCCATCTCACTGGCCTCTTCTCAACTCAATGACGGATATTTACATTTTCAGCCTAATATGATATAATCAGACCGAATTGGTATAAATATAGAGATGCAAATCAAAATGGACCCAATGATTTTATTTCTTAGGAGGTAATTATGTGGACAAGAAGTGACCTTAAACGATCCGCTAAAAATATACTTAAACAGTGCTACTGGATGTGTGTGCTGGTATCATTCATATTCAGCCTTATAGGAGGAAGCGGCGGAAATGTAAGAATTAACAAGAGGATCCCAAATCCTTTTAGAGTTCCTTCCTTCAACCAAAATTTTAATCAAAACTTTAACCAAAGCTTTAATCAGGATTTTGGTCAAAGCTTCAGCCAGGGATTCAGCCACGGATTCGATCAGGCAACCGAACAGACAGCTCCGAACATTTCAAGCAACATTGAAACAAACAAATTTATATTTTCGGCTCTTGCAGGTACTATAATATTTATAGTACTGATCGCCTTAGTTTTAGGATTTCTGTTAGCCGCATTCCTGTTTTGTCCTCTTCAGGTAGGCTGTAAAAGATACTTTATCAACTGTCGATACGGTCAAGGAAGACTTGAAAACGTCGGTTTTGTCTTCACTTCAAATTACTTGAACGTGGTAAAGATCATGTTTTTAATGATGATCAAAATAATGCTTTGGTCATTGTTGTTTATAATACCCGGAATTATAAAATCCTACGAATATATGATGGTGCCCTATCTTCTTGCGGAAGATCCTTCCATGGACAGTGAGACCGCTTTTGCAACAAGCCGTGCAATGATGAACGGACAAAAGATGAACGCCTTTATACTTCAACTTTCATTCATCGGCTGGCATATACTCGGTGTTTTCACTTTCGGATTACTTTCTATATTCTACGTAAATCCTTATTTAAATCTTACCAACGCAGAACTTTACCATGCAATAAGCAGCGGAAGACAGGTGTATCAAAACGAATACTTTAATGACCCCAACCCCTACTCTTCACAACCTTTTTAAGGAAACACTTGCATTTAATGAAAAAATATGCGATAATGTGGCAAAAGAGGGAAATCAGGTAACAAGCGTAAAAGAGGGATATTAATGGCAGAGCAAGCCGAAAACACAAAAAAAAGCAAGAAATCAAAAAAAAGAAGCAATATAGTTTTTACGATATTTATGATATGCGTGTGCTCCATACTCGGCTTTGCCATACTTAAACAGTATCAGCTAAAGCTTGATCTGGATTCGAGGGAAGCTATTCTTCAAGAGGAGCTGAAAAAACAGCAAAACACAAAAGAAGCCCTTGAAAACGAAATGAAAAACAAAAACTCACCCGAGCTTATCGAGCGCATCGCAAGAGAAAAGCTGAATATGGTCAAGCCCAACGAAATAGTTTTTAACGACACCAACTCGGGCAAGCGACAAATCAGCAATACAGACGAATGATATAAAGGCTGTTGCATATTGCGACAGCCTGTTTTAACGCTATGAACACAAAATACAAAATGATAGCTACGGATTGCGACGGCACTTTGCTCGACTCCCAAGGCTACCTTCCGGAAAGAAACAAAAGAATACTTCAAGCCCTGTTTAAAAAGGGAATAAAAACTGTGCTTGCAACAGGCAGAAGCGATATACTTGCAAGCGACTACGCACTTGAACTCGGCTTTGAATGTCCCGTTATAGGCTGTAACGGCGCAACGATAGCTGTTTTCGGTGAACCCACAAAAAGAAGCTACGTAAAAGCCATGAGTGCTCAACAGCTTATGAGCTTATACACTCTGTTAAGCAAAGAAAGCGTTCCTTACAAAGCTTTCACGGTAAACGCCTGCTATATGCAGGATGAAAATCTGCTTACAGGCGGAATGGGGCTTGTTGTCCGCAAATACACCAAAAAGCTCAAAGCAAGCATCCCCTACATAAAAGTAGAGAATATGAAAGAGACCGTTAAGCTTACGGATGTAATAAAATGCGTGGTGATCGACAACGACCTCGGCAGCTTGAAAAGAATACAGGATGCCATAAACGAAATAGAAGGCTTAAAAGCCATGAAAAGCAATGTAAACTGCATTGACATCATAAGAGACGATATTTCAAAAGCATCCGCCATGCTTGAATATGCCGCTACGCATAATATCAAGACGGAAGAAATAATCGCATTCGGCGACAACGAAAACGACATATCTATGCTTAAAGCGGCAGGGCTCGGTGTAGCCGTTGAAAACGCCGCCGAAAATGTTAAAGCATCTGCCGATCTAATAGGTAAAACAAACGACGAATGTGCTGTGGCAGAGATACTTGAAGAATTATTTTCGGAGTTTCTAAAATGAAAGATAAGCTAAACATAATAGCAAGAGATCTGTTCCATGCCATATTTGTGGATATGGTATTTATGGGCACCGTATTTTCAATACTTTCGGTCATCGTATCTACTCTTATTTTGACACAAGTGGAAACCAACGCTCATATCAATGTATACAACACTTACTTTCCTTTCATTTCTTTTTTTATTTTATACCTATGCTATACGGTATATTTAAATTCCAAGAAAAAAAGAAGCACTCTCACAAAGACAGCTCTATCTTTCTACAGTATACTCCTCATATCTTATGCCGGTGTACTTACATATGTTCTTGCAAAATGCAACGGAGACATAATCGATGCCACTACAAATCTTGTTCCATTTCTATATTATTCTCCGCTCGGAGCGATCGACATTACTCTGAGTTTTAACGGAAATGTTGTGGCAATTTACACCGGGATATTCCTTTTATTATTTTTACTTGTATTGCTTCATTGCATATTTTTAAAAACCGGGCGCGCTATCCCCGTTTTGATTATTTCATTCACACTCGGTGGATCTTGCACATACATGTACTGTAACAGGGACAGTGCCGTTGTAAAAAACGAAGGCCATGGATTTGAATACATGAACGGTTATTCTTCCACCGATTTTACGGGTTATCACGTATATGACGGAGAAAAGCTCGTTACCTTGGATCATACCCCGTCACTATATATTACCGACAAAAATAAAATGCCCGTTTTTGACGGTGCCGAAGCCTGCTACCCTCTGTATTGCTCAATAGCAAAAGCAATATACAAGGATATTTCGGCTATTGAATATCAAATTCAAAAAAATAATACCGACCATCCATTCAATAGGCCGCAAAAAGGCATTATAAACTTTACCAATACCGTATACGGCTATAAAAGCCTTATAAACGGAGAGTGCGATATATTCTTTGGTGCCCGCCCTTCAAAGGCTCAAATCGAAAATGCACTTAACAACGGTCAGCAGATAATCAGCACTCCCATCGGAAAAGAAGCATTTGTATTCTTTGTGGAAGTTGATAATCCCGTAAACGATTTATCCGTGGAAGATATTAAAAATATATACAGCGGAAAGATCACCAATTGGAAAAAACTCGGCGGAAAAAATCAAAAAATATATGCTTTTCAACGCCCCGAAAACTCGGGTTCGCAGGTCGTAATGAAACGTATAATGGGAGATACCCCGCTTAAAACACCCATACGAAACGAATATGTATCGGGGATGGGCGGTGTAATACGTTCGGTTGCCAAATACAACGGCGCAAGCGGAAGTATAGGCTACAGTTTCCGCTATTTCGTTGAAGAACTGCATCAAGAAGAAAATGTGAAGCTACTCTCAATCAACGGCATAAACCCTACTCTTGAAAACATAGAAAACGGCACCTATCCGCTTACTGCGGAATTGGTTTGTGCGCATCTCGAAAGCAACAAAAAACCCGAAGTCAAGCAAGTACTCGACTTCATAAAAAGTCCCGACGGACAGTATATCATTAAGAAAACGGGATATGCACCCTTTAACGGTGAAGATATTTTTGAGAGCAATTAAAACTGCGATCTATTCAAAAAACAAAATTTAGGGAAACACTAATTTATTTTTTCCCATTCATTATGGATATTCACCCACATTGAACCGAGCCAGAAAAACGACAAAGTATAAGAAAAAAAGCTGTAACGAAGTTCCCACAAAGCCGACAAAGTAGGAGCAGACGGTTTTTCAAGCTCTAAAACAAGTATTGTCATAATGATAGCAAGCACAGCATTGGTGAAAGCCGCCACACGGTCTTTTTTCATTCGCATCACCTCTCAATTTCAAAAAGCAATGAGGGTGTGAAAAATGTTTTCCCACACCCTCCTATTATTACTTATCTCTTATTTCAGCTCCGAGCTTTTCGCTAAGTTCTTTTAATATTTTATCCATAGGTGCATTAAGCTCTTCATTTGTAAGAGTTCTGTCCTTTGCTCTGAAAGAAATGCTGTAAGCAACGGACTTATAGCCGTCCTTTATCTGTTTACCCTTGTAAACATCAAACAAATTGATGCTTTCCACAAGTTTACCGCCCTTATCCTTGATTATATCCTCGATCTGCTTTACGATAACGCTGTCTTTTACAAGCATAGCTATATCTCTTTGCATTGCGGGGAACTTGGGAAGCTCCTCAAAGAGCTTATCAAACGAAGACATCTCGTTTATTTTATCAAGGTCAAACACACCTATATATGCTTCCGTTCCGATACCGTAATTTTCGGCAATTTCGGGGTGTATCTGACCGATATATCCTATCCTGTCTCCGCTTACCGAAATTTCAGCCGTTCTTCCGGGATGCATAAAAGGAATATCCGAAACGGGAGCATACTCAGCTTTTATACCCATTTCAAAAAGAAGCTCTTCGGCAAGTCCCTTAAGGTAGAAGAAATCACCCACACCATACATACCAACGGTAAGCACCCTTGTTTCAACCGGAAGTTCTGTAAGCGGAAGCGCCTTCGGTGTATATATCCTTCCTATCTCAAAAAGCTGTGCCTTGGGATTTCTCCTATTGTAATTGGTGGAAAGAGAAGTCAACATGCCGTTTACGGGAACGGTCCTCATTATACTGAAATCTTCTCCGAGAGGATTACTTATTTTAACGGTATCCCTGTACTTTGAAGTTGCGGGAATGTTCAGCTTATCAAATACCTTCGGACTTTCAAACGAGAAGCACTTTGCCTCATTCAAGCCAAAGCCCGTAAGAACTTCTATGACCTTATCCTCAAGCTTTTGATAGTAGGAAAGTTTACCAACAGTGGGAGTACCTGCGGCAAGCGTGGACTCGATATTATCGTAGCCGTAAAATCTTGCAACTTCTTCCGCAAGGTCACATTCTGCCACAAGGTCGGGTCTGAATGTAGGTATATCCGCCTTTTTCCCGTCTGCCTTTACTTCAACGAGAGCAAGAAGGTCTATCATCTCCCGTTCGGAAAGCTTTGTTCCGAGCAGAGCATTTATACCTTCGGTAGAATATTCCACGCTCCAAGGTTCAAGCTTATTGGGATAGCAATCCACCATACCCTCGCATACTTCGCCGCAGCCGAGCATCTCCACAAGCTGTACCGCTCTGTTTACCGCAGTAAGAGAAAGATTGGGATCGAGTCCCTTTTCATACTTGGCGGAAGCATCCGTTCTCAAACCAAGCTTCTTTGCCGTTCTTCTGACATTAGCTCCGTTAAAGTTCGCCGACTCGAAAAGTATGGCTTTTGCTCCGTCACTCGTCTTTGAGTTCTCACCGCCCATTACACCCGCAACAGCAACTGCCTTATTGGGGTCTGCTATTACAAGCATGGAAGGATCGAGCTGTCTTTCAACTCCGTCAAGTGTGGTTATCTTCTCGCCCTCTTTTGCGTTACGCACTATGATCTTCGCATCATCTATGGTGTCTATATCAAAGGCATGCATAGGCTGACCGAATTCAAGCATTACGTAATTTGTAATATCTACAATGTTGTTGATAGGACGCACACCTGCGGCGGTAAGTCTATGTCTTAACCAAAGAGGTGAAGGCTCGACCTTGACATTGCGCACCACTCTGCCGATATATCTCGGACACAATTCGGGATTTTGTATCTCAACAGATATCATATCCTCACTCTTGCCCTCGCCCTCTTCCTTAAGATCTATCTTTGGAAGCTTAAGCTTTGTTTTATAGGTTGCCGCCGTTTCTCTTGCAAGGCCTACGATAGAGTAGCAATCGGGTCTGTTATTGGTTATCTCAAACTCAACGACCTCATCCTCCATTTGAAGAAGTTTTTTAACATCTTCACCGAGAGGAACGTTCTCCGTAAAAATATATATACCGTTTTCGGGAGCCTCGGGATAATCGTGGCGAGTAAATCCAAGTTCCTCGATAGAGCAAAGCATACCCTTGGACTCTACGCCTCTGAGCTTTCCCTTTTTTATCTTTTCAAGGCTCGGACCGTGATATACGGTAGCACCTACCATAGCAACGGGAACGATATCCCCCACGGTAAGATTTTGGGCACCCGTTACTATCTGCAAGGGCTCACCGTTTCCGACATCAATTTGAGTAATTACGAGCTTGTCCGCATCGGGATGCTTCTCTATTGAAAGCACCTTACCCGTTATGACACCCGTAATGTCCTTTGCCATTGCGGTCACAGATTCGACTTTCTGTCCCGCCTTTGTTATATCCTCGATATAATCCGCCGTGGATGCGTTATAATCCACATATTCCTTAAGCCAGCTTATAGGTAAATCCACAACTACACCCCCTTAAAACTGCTTTAAAAATCTTACATCATTCTCATAAAGCAATCTCAGATCGCTTATGGAATACTTCTGCATTGCTATTCTTTCAAGTCCCATTCCGAAGGCAAAGCCCGAATACTCTTTGGGATCTATGCCGCAGCGTTCAAGCACCTTGGGATGTACCATTCCGCAGCCGAGAACCTCGATCCAGCCGCTGTCTTTACATACACGGCAGCCCTTACCGCCGCAGGCAAAGCAGCTTACATCCATTTCAGCCGAAGGCTCTGTGAACGGGAAGTGATGAGGACGGAAACGAACCTTTGTATCTTCTCCGAAAATCTGTTTTGCAAATACGGCAAGAGCACCTTTCAGATCTCCCATAGTAATATTCTTATCTATAACCATACCCTCAAGCTGATGGAACACGGGTGAATGTGTCGCATCGACCTCATCGGAGCGGTATACTCTTCCGGGTGCGATTATCCTTATGGGAAGATCGTGTGTTTCCATAGTCCTTATCTGCATGGGAGAAGTCTGCGTTCTTAAAAGAAAATCGTTATCTCCCTCGATATAAAATGTATCCTGCTCATCTCTTGCGGGGTGTTCCTTGGGGATGTTGAGCGCCTCAAAGTTATAGTATGCCGTCTCAACTTCGGGACCGTCCACGACCTCGTAACCCATGCCGATAAATATACTTTTGATATTGTTT
>CAMOYW010000038.1 GCA_946630405.1 uncultured Clostridia bacterium
ATGTATACAACAAAGACGATCAAACCTTTAAAGAGGTATAAATTTCCCGTCTTCAAATAATACTGTCGCCACATTATTTACGGTTTGAGGGATGTGATTTTCACTCCCTCTTTTTATACCCATTCTTGTCGGAAAGCCCCAATTTTATTTTTGATTTACTCCAAATCAACCGTCAATATAAGTACATCTTATCATTAACTATAAGTTTTCAAAAATTTTCAACGGGCAAAAATAATGGTACAATAATCCTATCAGAAAACTATGAAATACATTTCACTGCTTTCTTATATCGTAAAATACCATTATGAAAAGGAGAATTGTTATGAGCAAAATTAAAGAATCGGCACTTGAACTTATAGGCAACACACCTATTTTAAAACTTAACAAATACGCAAAAGAAAAAAACATCAAAGATGTAAACATACTTGCCAAGCTTGAATATCTCAACCCCGCAGGTTCGGTAAAGGATCGTATCGCCCTTGCCATGATAGAAGATGCGGAAGAAAAAGGTCTGCTTAAACCCGGAGCTACCATCATAGAACCCACAAGCGGAAATACGGGCATAGGTCTTGCGGCAGTGGCAAGGGCAAAGGGATACAAAGCCATACTTACCCTTCCCGAAACCATGAGCATCGAAAGAAGAAACCTTTTAAAGGCGTACGGCGCAGAGCTGGCTCTTACCGAAGGAGCAAGCGGTATGAAGGGTGCGATCGCAAAAGCGGAAGCGCTTCATGAAAGCATAGAAAACTCCGTGATACTCGGTCAGTTTATAAACCCCGCCAACCCCGAAATACACAAAAAGACCACAGGTCCCGAAATCTGGGAACAGACGGAAGGTAAGGTAGACATATTTGTGGCAGGCGTAGGCACGGGCGGCACCATAACGGGTGTAGGCGAATACTTAAAAGAGAAAAACCCCGATGTGAAAATTATTGCGGTCGAGCCCAAAACAAGTGCCGTACTTTCCACGGGAAAAGCGGGAGCACACAAGATACAAGGTATAGGTGCAGGTTTTGTGCCCAAGGTGCTCAATACAAATATATATGATGAAATAATAGCCGTAAGCAATGAAGATGCTTTTGCGGAAGGCAGAAAAATAGCACTTACCGAAGGAATATTGGTGGGTATAAGCTCGGGAGCGGCTGTAAAAGCGGCGGAGATACTTGCATCAAGAGAAGAAAACAAAGGTAAAAATATAGTGGTGCTTTTACCCGATTCGGGAGACAGATATTTGTCCACACCTCTTTTCAGCAACTAAAGGATATGGAGGCGTTACATGGCTAATACATACGAAAATCTCCAAATGTCACACCCATGCTTTGGCGGACATAAGAACAACGCAGGCAGAATACACCTGCCCGTAAGTCCAAGATGCAATATAGCCTGCAAATTTTGCGACCGCAGCATAAACGATGTGGAAGAAAGACCGGGTGTGACCTCAAAAATACTTGCCCCCGAAGAAAGCGTAGAGGTGCTGAAAAAAGCTCTGGAGATCTGTCCCGACATACGGGTGGCAGGCATTGCCGGTCCCGGAGATACTCTTGCCACGGACAGGGCACTCGAAACTTTCAAGATAATAGGAGAGAAATTTCCCTCTATCATAAAATGTATGAGCACTAACGGCCTGATGCTGAATGAAAGAGCAGATGAAGTGATAAACGCCGGTATAGACTCCCTGACCGTAACGGTAAATGCGGTCGACCCCGAAATAGAAAGCAGGCTGAATGACTACATAATATATCACGGAGAAAAGATAGAGGGTGTTGAAGGGGCTGAAATATTGATCGAAAACCAGCTTGCAGGTATTAAAAAGGTCAGTGAAGCGGGTATAACCGTAAAGGTGAACACGGTTCTTGTGCCCGAAATAAATGCAGACCATATAGAGGAAATAGCGAAAGCCGTGAAGGAAGCGGGAGCAAAAATATACAACATAATCCCTCTTATACCTCAGCATAAACTGAAAGATCTCAAAGCCCCGTGTTGTGCGGAAATAGACGAGGCAAGGACAAAAGCATCAAAATATATAGACGTTTTCCGACATTGTCAGCATTGTCGTGCGGATGCGGTGGGAGTCCCCGGAAAAAGCGAATTCGGGGATCAAATTTATCAAAGAAGAACGAGGATAAAGGAAACTTTCTCACATGGATAAATACAGGATCGCCGTAGCTTCAGCGGACGGAGTGTATGTAAACATGCACTTCGGTAAAGCGACATGCTTTTATATATATGAAGTTGAAACGGGCATCGGTTTCCGTTTTTGTGAAAAAAGGGAAATGATCCCCGTTTGCAAAAACGGTATACATGATGCCGAGAGAATGGATATAAATCTGAATGCCCTTTCGGATTGTGAATATATACTTTCTCTTAAAATGGGTCCTCCTGCCGTAAATAAGGCAAATCTACTCGGAATAAAGTGTATGGAAGCCTTTGGCGAAGCAGAAGAGATCATAGAAGAAATAATAAACGATAGGTGAATAAAATGAGCGAAATCAGACAAATTGCCATATACGGAAAAGGCGGTATAGGCAAATCCACAACAACACAAAATCTTACAGCAGGTCTTGTGGAACACGGGAAAAAGGTAATGGTGGTAGGATGTGACCCCAAAGCGGATTCCACAAGACTTTTACTTGGAGGTCTTGCGCAAAAAACCGTACTTGATACCATAAGAGAAGAGGGAGAGGACATTTCTCTTGACAGAATATTAAAGGAAGGCTATGGCGGCACAAAATGCGTGGAATCTGGCGGCCCCGAACCCGGTGTGGGCTGTGCGGGAAGAGGTATCATCACCTCCATAAATATGTTGGAAAATCTGGGTGCTTACACCGATGAACTTGACTATGTATTTTACGATGTATTGGGTGACGTGGTTTGCGGCGGTTTTGCCATGCCCATAAGGGAAGGAAAGGCAAAAGAGATATACATAGTGGCAAGCGGCGAAATGATGGCGCTTTATGCGGCAAACAACATTTCAAAAGGTATACAGAGATACGCAAGAACAGGCGGCGTAAGGCTTGGCGGTATAATCTGTAATTCAAGAAACGTAGACAGGGAATACGACCTTTTAAGAGCATTTTCAAAAGAACTCGGAACCAAGCTTTTATACTTTGTGCCCAGAGATAATGTGGTGCAGCATGCCGAGATCAACAAGAAAACCGTAATAGAGTACAAGCCCGACTCAAATCAGGCTCAGGAGTACAGAAACCTTGCACAAGCGGTTATAGAAAACGAAGATTTTGTAATACCTACTCCCATGACACAGGATAGACTTGAAGAGATACTCATGGAATACGGTATGATGGAACTTGCCGACGACTACAAAATTTAAAGGAGAAAAATTATGTCTGTAAAAAAATCCATAGGAGAACTCGTGGGAAAAACTCCCCTTTTAGAACTTGTAAACTACGAAAAAAAGCATAATTTAGAGGCAAAAATACTTGTAAAACTCGAATATTTTAACCCCAACCAGAGTGTTAAGGACAGGATCGCTCTTGCCATGGTAGAAGATGCCGAAAAAAAAGGTCTTCTAAAGCCCGGCTACACCATCGTGGAAACTACCAGCGGAAATACGGGTATAGGACTTGCCGCCGTAGCCGCTTCCAAAGGCTACAAATTCAGAGTATATATACAAGATAACGTAAGTGAGGAAAGATTTAAGGTAATACAGGCATTCGGCGGAAAAACAATAAAGCTTTCCGAAGAACCCGTAGTGGATGAAGTTTTAAAAGCCACAAACGGAGATTTCGTGGCTGCCATAGCCTCACTCAGAGAAAAGGTACTTTCAAAGGAAAAGGATATATTTTTTGTTGACCAGGTATCAAACCCCGCCAACCCTGCCATACACTATGCCACCACAGGTCCCGAAATATGGGAAGATACCGATGGAAAAGTGGATATATTCGTGGCGAATGTGGGTACTGGCGGAACCGTATCGGGTGCGGGAAAGTATTTGAAAGAAAAAAATCCCGATATAAAAATCGTGGCAATACAGCCCGGTCCCAATTCCCTGCCCAACGACGAAAACCCCACACCCGAGGAGATCACGGGAGTGCATCCCTTTGAGGGCATACCCAAAGAGAGGATCCCCTCAACCATGAATACCCAAATATACGACGAAAAGTTTGAAACGGAGACTATAGAAGCATATCGTGCCGCAAGAGAGGTCGCAAAAACCGATGGCATACTTATAGGCACCTCTTCGGGTAGCGCAATACACGCTGCCACGGAAATTGCAAAGCGCCCCGAAAACAAAGGAAAAACCATAGTAGCGGTACTTCCCGATACAGGTTTAAGATACCTTTCCACCAATTTGTTTAATGAGGAATATAACGGGTAATTGCAATTTCAATGCAACAGGAGGCTAATTTAATATGTCTGTAAATTTATCAAATTCAAATGTGGCGACAAGGGAAAATCGCATCGGTTCAATAACAGGCTATGTAGGCAGCTTAAAAGACCTTGCCACCCAAAGCCAATGCGGCACGTTAAAGGGATGCTCCAGATGTTTTTCACAATCAAGCACCTGTCTTTCAATGTGCGGTCTTTCACAGCTTGCCGCCATAAGAGATGTTGCGATAATACATCACGGTCCTGCGGGTTGTTCCGTTACGGGTGCCGGTTCCTACTACATGTCAAAGGTTATGTCAAAAAAGAGAGGCGTAACAAGCGACACGGTATATGTTGGTACGGATATGAACGAAAACGATACCATTTTCGGCTCTACAGAATCCCTGCGAAAAATTATATTTGAAGTAAACAAAAGATACTCCCCAAAGGCGATCTTTGTCTCCAGTTCCTGTGCAACGGGCATTATAGGAGAGGATATAGACAGTATAGTTGAAGAAGTCAGGGAAGAAATATCCGTACCCGTTGTGGCAGTCCACTGTGAAGGTTTCAAATCCCGAATTTGGGCTACGGGCTTTGACATTTCCGACCATGCGGTAATGCAGTCCATAGTTCAACCGCCGCGTGAAGGGATCAAAAGCAACAAAATAAACTTTAAAAACTTTTTTGAAAGTGCAAGACCCGAAATTATAGAAATGTTTAAAAATTTCGACCTTGAACCCGTTTTCCTTTACTGTAATTCCACCGTGGAGGAGTTAAGTCACCTTTCGGAAAGTTTGGCAACCACCTGTATATGCGGAACCCTGGGCAACTACCTCGGAAACGCCCTTGAAGAAAAATACAACGTGCCCTATGTCAGAAGCATAAACCAATGCGGTATAAAGGGCTTTGAAACCTGGCTCAGAGAAATAGGCAAAGTTACGGGGCGCAGCGAAAAAATCGAAAAATACATACAAGCCGAAAGGGAAAAATATATACCTCAAATCGAAGAGATCAAAAAGGAACTTCGTGGACTTACCGCCGTAATAGGTATGGGTCCCGGATATACCTTTGAGGTTTCGAGAGTACTTGACGAGCTTGGAATAAAGGTAGTTTGGGCGCTCGCATGGCATTATGACAAAAAGTATGAAAACGGAGATGTACCGCCTTCAATGAAGTACCTGCTTGACAATGACATAGATTTTGAAGCAAGCGTGGCAGATCAGCAAAACTACGAAGTCATGAACATTCTTAACCGTTACAAGCCCGATATGTACCTCTCCCGTCATCCCGGCTCAACGGTATGGGCGATCAAAAACGGTACGCCCGCCATATATGTGGCAGATGAGTATATGATATTCGGCTACAAGCATACACTTGAATTTGCCAAAACCATACTTGATGCCGTAAAGAACAGAAGTTTTGAAGAAAACCTGGCAAAACGATCCAAACTGCCCTACACCGATTGGTGGTACGAGCAAAAAGTGGATACTTTCTTGGAGGAAACAAAATAATGGCAAAATTGCTTGATAAACAAAGATATAAATGCGCTTTGGGAGCTATGCAAACGGTTCAAGCCATAGAGAGGGCATTGCCCATACTCCACTCGGGTCCCGGCTGTGCGCAAAAGCTTTCGGAATCCACTGGCAGTTCGGGGTACTTTTCCCCAAACATTTTCCCCTGTACGAGCATAAACGAAAAGGACGTTGTTTTCGGCGGTGTTAAAAAACTGGACTCCACCATCGAAAACGCCCTAAAAGTCATAGATGCGGATCTGTATGTGGTACTGACGGGATGTATACCCGAAATTGTTGGCGACGACTCGGGAGAAGTTGTGTCAAGATACGAAGGAAGCAAAAAGCCCGTTATATACGCCCCTACCGCAGGATTTAAGGGCAACAACTACAAAGGTCACGAACAGGTTGTAAATGCCATAATAAATCAATATTTGCAAAAAACAGAAGAAAAGGAAGAAGGTCTTGTAAATATATGGGCAGATGTACCCTATCAAGATCTGTTTTGGCTCGGTAATTTAAGGGAGCTTGAAAAACTTGTGGGAGAACTCGGATTAAAGACCAATGTTATTTTCGGCTACAAAAAAGGCATAAAAAATATAGATGCCATACCGAAAGCACAGTACAATATATTGGTTTCCCCCTGGGTAGGTCTTACAAATGTAAAAAAGCTCGAAAAAAAGTTCGGCACACCCTACCTGCACTATAAAACCCTGCCCATAGGCGCAACGGAAACAAGTAAATTTTTAAGAGCCGTGGCAGAATTTACCAAAGTTGACAAAGAAAAAACCGAGGCAGTAATTAAAAAGCACGAGGACTATTACTACTATCTCATAGAGAGATATGCCGACCTTTTCCTTGAAAACCGTGTAATAAACAAGCAGTTTACCGTTGTGGCAGATGCTCAGTATACTCTCGCCATAACCAAATTTCTGGCAAACGACCTGGGACTCATACCCGCAAAACAGTTTATTACCGACGACACTCCCAAAAATTACAGAGAGGAAATCGCAGCGGAGTTTAAAAACCTTAACTACGACATAAATGCGGAAGTGGCTTTTGAAACAGACGGCTTTAAAATACACGAAGAGATCAAAAACCACGACTACCACGGCTACCCCCTTGTGCTCGGTGGATATTACGAAAAGGAGATCACTGAAAGCTTAAAAGGCAACTACCTGAATATATCCTGGCCCGTACAGAACAAAGTGGTATTTGACAGCTTTTACGTTGGTTACAGCGGCGGTATAAGACTTATAGAGGATATTTACACCGTTGCGGTACAAAGATTCAATTAAAAAAATGACATACAAAATAGCACTTGCATCAAGCGATAATATAAATATAGACCTTAAATTCGGTGAGACAACCCGTTTTTTAATATACGAAGTCGGTGAAGAGATCACCTTAAAAGAGGAAAGAACTCTCGGCGAGAATGACCGAGAACCTCTATGTCAAGCAAATTGCGGCGGAAACGGAACGGGATGTCAAGGCAGCACCGCACACGAAAAAAAAGTTGCCCTTTTGGAAGACTGCCGCTGTCTGA
>CAMOYW010000039.1 GCA_946630405.1 uncultured Clostridia bacterium
CAACCTACCCAAAATAGTAAAATCATTGACTCGTTTTCACCGAAAAAGTAAAATCATTGACTCGTTTGCGAAAAAAGTAAAATCGTAGCCACAACCCTGCTCCTGCCGGGAGTCTGGATAAGTTTCCGCAGAGAATAAAAGAAGGGCTCCCATCACCCGGAGCGCAACCGGCCCGGTGACGGAAAGCCCTTGATTTCAGGCGTTTCGAGGCCCTTTTCAGCATTTATGTGTTAGTAAACAGACAGTCTCGACGTGATAAGTTCTCGGGAACATATCCACATTTTTTATTTTTTCGACCTTATAGCCGTAAGATTCAAAGGCGAGCAGGTCTTTGGCGAGGGAGCTTGCTTTACAGCTTATGTAAATGAGCCTGTCTGCATCAAAGGCGCATATTTTGGGTATCGCCTTGGCGTTTATGCCCTCTCTCGGAGGATCGAGAATGATAAGTTCGGGCTTGTCGGTAAGTTCATCTATCATATTGAGCACATCGCCTGCAATAAATTCACAATTCGATATACCGTTGAGCTTTGTATTTACCCTTGCAGCCTCGACTGCCTCTTCCACGATCTCAATGCCGACGACCTTTTTGGCATTTTTGCTCAAAAGCTGCGTGATCGTGCCCGTGCCGCAATAAAGGTCGTATATGGCATTTGCCGAAAAGTCACCTGCAAAGTCACGAACCACCGAATACAGCACCTCAGCGCCTGCGGAATTGGTCTGGAAGAACGAAAAAGGCGTTATCTTGAATTTAAGCCCGAGGCACATATCATAAATATGATCCCTGCCGTAGAGCAGTTTCATGCTGTCAGCCTTGACCACATCTCCAAGCCCGTCATTAACAATGTGGCAAAAACCCGTAAGCTCGCCTTCAAGCTCCAAATTACGCAGTTTATCTGCAAGCGGCATAAGGTCGGTGGAAAGCTCGGAAGTCGTTACAAGGCATAAAAGCATTTCTCCCGTGAAATGACCCCTGCGCACAAGCAAATGCCTTAAAGCACCGTCGTGCCTGAACCTGTGATAAAACTTTTCTCCGCTTTCCCTAAAATGATCCACCACACATCCTACCGCACGACGTATATCCTCATGCACGATCATGCATTGATCCGCATTGACCACCTCATAGTTGGAATTGCGCTTGCGCACCCCAAGGCACAGTTCACCGTCCGCACCGTTATCTCCAAAGCTGAATTCCATTTTATTACGGTACTTTGTATGTATGGGCGAGGAAACAAGCCCCTCATATTCAAAATCCGTGATGCCAGAACCATGCAAAAGGTCAAGCACCATTTTTCTCTTTATCTCACTTTCTTTCTCGTAGGAAATGGTTTGATACGTGCATCCTCCACACTCTCCCGCTCTGTCACATTCGGGCGCACACTCATAGTCTGCACGGGCGATGATACTCTTTAACCGACCCTCATATCCGCCTTTTTTTCTCTTCACATCGGCAACTATACTCTGCCCCGGTAAAGTATTTTTAACGGCAACGACCCTTTCCTCCCCGTCTCCGAGCAGGATCTTTCCCGTACCCTTGTTCGGAAAAAGGATGTCTTCTATTTTTATCTCCCTGTCCGCATATATTTTAGCCATATTATCCTCCAAAAAATGTTGTATAAATAATATAAATAAAATATCTTTTTCTGTCAATAGAAAAAGCACACGGTCAGTGTGCTTTCATGTAAAAATATAAGGAAAATCAGATCACTCTTCCGTTTCCGCCTCATCGGCAGATACTTCTTCGGGGGTAAGTTCTTCCGCTTCGACAGGCGTGCTCACTTCGGGCACATCCGTAGTCTCTACTACCTCCGCTTCTTTATCGGCAAGTTCCTCTGCGCTTTCATCCGGCACCGTTTCCGCCAAAGCAGGCTCGGCAGGTTTTTTATAAAACGGCAAAAGGAACAAGAATATAAATACGCTTGAAACGGGCTGCAAATACTTGCAATCTCTCCACATGGGTGATGCAACAAGCAATATTCCCCATATAACGAGAAGAGGGATATATATCGGAATAAATTTGTACTTTTTCTTGATGAATACTATCGCCAAACCAAACAATACTATCCACATTTGCAGTGCCTGCGAAAAAATCAAACCTATAAGACCAATCTTTTCGTAAATAACAAGAACACGCTTTATCCTGTTTTCATTCTGAATTCCGAAAATAGTTATATCAGGTAGCTGATCCAAAAGATATGTATCAAATCCGTCATTATAATATGCGTATGCATTTGAATTGGGTGCCCAAAATCCCGCGGTAAGATTGACCCATTCTCTGATGTAGACACCCGGGTTTCTCAAACCCAAATCGATCCACAATTTTATATATTCTTTATAATGATCGGTCAGATATTTTTCGTTTTCATGCTTTCCTCTTATATTATCTTTCAGACTATCGGAAAAGATATTTTCAAAATACATTGCCTTGATCTTTGAATAATCAACCTGGCTGACCTTTTGAATAAGTTCCTTTTCATCCTCATGCACATCTTTGCCATGCGCGACTACCGCAGCCACCTGCTTTATAGGCAAAGAAAGCATTTCGACCACATCTGTCTCTCCGTTATTTTCCGTAGTGGCATGCCATACATTTTTATAAACGGGACCCCTGATATATAATGCAACAGGCATCACCAACACAAGTATAACAACGGCAAGCGGCACCTTCTTAATATACATCAAGGAGAACAGCAGGAAGAAAAACATAACGTAGATACCGTTCGTCCTAAACAGAGCCGTTATAAGCCCGAATACAAAAAGTCCCACATATTCAAAGAAGGTATCGTCAAAAAAGTCCCTTTTGTACCACGGAACCGACTCTTCCTGCTTTTCCCTTCTTACTATCAATCTAAACATAATGCACATCACCATAATAATGCCCATATGTTCAATAGCATCTTTACAAGGTGTTACGGCAAGCACTCCAAGCACGGGGAACAGCGCATTAAACAGCAGTACAAGCCACACAAACTTTTTCTTAAAGCCTGTTGTGTACATGGTCGCGACCAAATACGCAACCGAAAACGACATGCAAAGCAATTGCACAGCCGTATATAGTGCCATGCCTCCTCGTTCATCACCAAACATTGCAATACCGAGTTCATACAGCTTACCCAAAAGCATCGTATGTATGACGGGATGATGAGTAGTCAGTTTGAAAAATCCTATGTATTGCGTTATCTGATAAAGGTCGTCCCTTATTACATTTGCGGGGAAATAAAGCAGATAGTAAAATCCCCAGCATAAGGTTATAAAAATAAACGACAGGAAAAAAACTTTCTTGTTTTTTCTTTTTACCTCATATTGATCGGTAGAAACTTTTAAGTCCCTGATCTTATGATATATATAATATATAACTTGCCTTACTATCAAAAACGAACCGATAAATACTATTATCTGTGCAAAATAAAAATATGTTCTGTTATGATACTTAGTCAGATAAGTTAAATTATAAAAATAATAGATCCCTATGAAGAACGAAAAAAGAACAACAACAAAATTAAGCCAAAACTTTTCTTTCTTTTCCAATAAAACAGTATTCTTAAACAAAAAATACATTGCAAACAAAGAGAGCAGGATTATGATATTGGCATTGAATATATAATTGTTGGACTCGACCATAAACCCGATCGCCATGGTAGCAATTATTGTATATACAGCTGTTTTATATTTACTCAATTTAAACATTTGTGTTCTCCATCCACAGTATGTTGCTCATATTTACGGTCATTGTGCAAAACCGACTCAATCGTTTTTTGCCGACAAGATCATAAACATAAATATACACTAAAAAAGGCTTGCAAAGCAAGCCTTTTTATTTAAATTAACAAGTTTTACTGTCCGCTATAATATCAGGTTCCTGATGCAGAAACTTTAGTAGTAGAGAACTGAACGCTTGCTGTAGGTGTGTAAGTTGACTGATAAACAGCACCGATCCATGTAGCAGAAGTACAGTTACCGGCAGCGATAGCAGCAGAGTATGTACCTGTCATACCCTCACCAACAAGTGACTGGAATCCTGCAGAGCTGGAGTTAAGTGTACCTGTCTCTGTGTCATGAGTAACAGCATAAGACTGAGCAGCTGTGTAGATAGTTCTAACGTTAGACTCAGCAACCTGTTTCTTGGACTGATCGATAAGACCGCTCATTGTAGGAAGAGCTATAGCAGCAAGAGCAGCCAAGATAGCGATAACTACGATAAGCTCGATAAGTGTAAAGCCTTTTTTGTTAAGTTTCTTTCTTAAATCCTTCATAGAAAGTTCCTCCTTTTTTTATTTGGGGTTTTTCGTTCCCCTTTTTGTTTACAAGTAAATATTAGCACATTTTGAATAATTTGTAAACAATTTTTTTCCAAATTTTTACACAAATTAAAATGTCATTTTTTGGACACATTGCACAAGGAAAAAGCATTTTTCCCGATTTTTGGCGATTGATAATTCTGTAACCCCGTAAATAGGCGGTTTTAGCAAAAATCGCTTATATAACCCAACAACTATAACGCAGAGCTTTTTCATAGCATTTATATTGTTAATTAATAGACTATGAACATTTTTTTAATCCGTTCACACTTTGTTCATAAATTTTAAGCGTTTTTTGCCCCGCATTTGTTCACACTTTATTCACAATTTTAATAATCCGGGTAAATTTTCATTGCTTTGGAGTTATATATGCCTGTTCATTACTTATAAGTTAAGGATGTAAACATTCTATGAACTTTGTGTAAACTTTATTGTAAAGCTATGGACAAAGCAGGGTTTTGGTGTTATAGTACCACAAGAGGGTAAGAAGAAACGGATATCTCGTTAACAAAACAATCGCCGTTTGTTTTTCTTCCTATTAATAGCAGATTAAAACAGAGTATTATATTAAGGAACCATAGTACCTTATTAAGAGATCTGCAACGCATTGTTTTATACGGATGTTTAAAATACAAACACAATTGCCATACAGATGATCGCAACATCCGTCCCGGCGAACCTGTTTCGCCCACCAGATAAAAAATCAAACTTTTTTTGTTAACCTTCCTTTTTTAGGCGAGCCTGCGGTTCGCCTTTTTTATTCCCATTTGCAAAAAATGATTGACTTTAGCGAGATAATATGGTAATATGGTTATCGACGCGTAAAACCGTCTTTTTTTGTGGTACAAAAAGCACTTTAAAATTTAGCGAGGTGAATGAATTGAGAACAAGGATCACACTTGCATGCACAGAATGTAAGCAGAGAAATTACGACACCATGAAGGATAAGAAGGTTCATCCCGACAGAATGGAAACAAGTAAGTACTGCAGATTCTGCGGCAAGCACACTCTCCACAGAGAGACTAAGTAATCAGGGAGCAAAAGATGGCAGAAGAAAAGACTACGGCAGTCTCAAAGGCAGCCAAGGATGCCAAAAGCTTTAATCTCAGCGACTTTGTAAAGGCACATATCGCCGAATTCAAAAGAATAATATGGCCCAACAGAGAGACCCTTATAAAAGAGACCATTACGGTCATCTTCGTTTCTCTTATATTGGGAGCTATCATAATACTTTTGGATACGGCATATCAGTTTGGCTTTGATGCCCTGATTGGCTTATTCTCTTAAGCTGAGGTTACACTATGGCTGAATACGATTTAAGCAGCGGACTCAGGTGGTACGTAATACACACCTACTCCGGCTACGAAAACAAAGTCAAAACAGACATCGAAAACATGGTCCAGAACCTTAATCTCGGCGAACTTATCCAAATCGTCGATGTGCCCCTTGAAACGGTCACGGAGATAAAGGACGGAAAGTCAAAGGAAATACAGCGCAAGCGTTTCCCCGGCTACGTTCTTTTAAAAATGATAATGAACGACGAGACATGGTACGTCATCAGAAACACAAGAGGCGTTACAAGCTTCGTAGGTCCCGGTTCAAAGCCCGTCGCCCTTACGGACGAGGAGGTAATATCCATGGGACTTGAGGACGGCGTTTCTTCCAATATCAGCGTTGATATTGAACCCGGAGAGAGCGTACTTGTTAAAACGGGTCCTTTTGCAAACAGCACGGGACTTGTAAAAGAAGTAAACGTTCCCAAGCGTACCGTCAAGGTCATGATATCCGTTTTCGGAAGAGAAACACCTATGGAACTCGACTTTTCACAGGTGCAGAAGTTGGACTGATCCCGTTAAAAAAGTGGGAGGGATCATCCGTTTACATCAGCGCGGAGGCTACGCTTCCGTTACCATTACCACATAGGAGGTGCCCTTAAATGGCAAAAAAAATCACAGGTTACATTAAGCTTCAGATCCCCGCAGGTAAGGCTACACCCGCTCCTCCCGTCGGCCCCGCTTTGGGTCAGCACGGAGTGAACATCATGGGATTCTGCAAGGAATTCAACGAAAAGACCTCAAAGGACGCAGGTCTTATCATTCCCGTTGTTATTACAGTATATCAGGACAAGAGCTTTACATTCGTTACAAAGACTCCTCCCGCTGCCGTTCTTTTAAAGAAGGCTTGCAAGATCGAGTCCGGCTCAGGTACACCTAACAAGACCAAGGTTGCCAAGATCTCAAGAGCCGAAGTTCAGAAGATAGCAGAGCTCAAAATGCCCGACCTTACGGCTGCCAACATCGATGCCGCTATAAGCATGGTAGCAGGTACCGCAAGATCTATGGGTATCGTTGTAGAAGACTGATAAGTAAACACCGATAAAAGGATAAAACCCGAATCAGTGTTTCCGTAACTGTTGTGGAAGGGTTTAGACCCGATATTACCACAGGGCGTATATATACGACCCCAATAAAGGAGGAACTATTTTGAAAAGAGGAAAGAAATATCTCGAAAAAGCAAAGCTCGTTGACAGAGCTACTTTATACGATGTAGACGCAGCTTGTGCTCTCATACCTCAGCTTGGCTCGGCTAAGTTTGACGAGACTGTTGAGGCTCATATAAGACTCGGCGTTGACTCCCGTCACGCAGATCAGCAGGTCAGAGGCGCAGTAGTGCTCCCTCACGGCACGGGTAAGACCGTTCGTGTGCTTGTATTTGCCAAGGATGCAAAGGCAGACGAGGCTAAGGCAGCAGGTGCTGATTTCGTAGGTGCAGAAGATCTTGTAGCTAAGATACAGGGCGAGAACTGGTTCGACTTTGACGTTGTTGTCGCAACTCCCGACATGATGGGTGTTGTAGGTCGTATCGGTCGTGTTCTCGGACCCAAGGGCTTAATGCCTAACCCCAAGGCAGGTACCGTTACCATGGATGTAGCTAAGGCTATCTCCGATATCAAAGCAGGTAAGATTGAGTACCGTCTTGACAAGACAAACATCATTCACGTACCCGTAGGCAAGGTTTCCTTTGGCGCTGATAAGCTCAAGGACAACTTCAAAACCCTTATGGATGCCATTATCAAGGCTAAGCC
>CAMOYW010000040.1 GCA_946630405.1 uncultured Clostridia bacterium
AGGTCATAAATACGGACTTATATCCGAAGAACGCTATAACGCTTTCCTTGCAAAAAAACAAGCCATTGAAGACGAAATAAAAAGGATCAAGAAAATCAACGTCGCACCCTCAAAAGAGATAAATGCTCACCTTGAAGCTCTTTCTTCAAGCCCTCTTGAAACGGGCATAAAGCTTACGGATCTTATCAAAAGACCCGAGCTTGATTACGACAAACTCGCTTTTGCCGACCCCGACAGACCTTCTCTTTCCGAGGAAGTTGCCGAACAGGTAAACATTCAGGTGAAATACGAAGGCTATATACAAAGGCAGGCAAAGCAGGTAGAGCATTTTAAAAACGTGGAGGGCCGTCTTATACCCGATAATATAGACTATTCCGAGGTACAAGGGCTTCGCATCGAAGCAAGGCAAAAACTCGCCTCCGTACGTCCCGTGAACATCGGACAGGCAAGCAGGATAAGCGGAGTTTCACCTGCGGATGTCAATATGCTTTTGGTTTATTTAACAAAATGAGCGAATTCATTAAAAACTGCATATCCGAGATAGGTATCACCCTTTCCGACAAACAGGCAAACAAACTTGTGACCTACCGTGATATGCTCATCGAAAAAAACAAGGTCATGAACCTCACTGCCATTACGGATGAAAAAGAGATCGCGATCAAGCATTTTGCGGACTGTATCGCCGTATGCGCGCATATCGACCCGAATGGCAAAAACATCATAGATATAGGCACGGGTGCGGGATTCCCGGGGCTTCCCATAAAAATAGCCGCTCCAAGTACCCATATAACTTTGCTTGATTCTCTTGCAAAAAGGGTCTCCTTCCTTGAAGAAGTGTGTGCCGCTCTTTCGCTTGAAGATATACAATGTATACACACAAGAGCCGAGGACGGTGCAAGAGAGACTGAACTTCGGGAAAATTTCGACATAGCCGTGTCAAGAGCGGTAGCTCCTTTAAATGTACTTTGCGAATATGCCGCACCCTTTTTAAAAACGGGTGGCTTGTTTGTGGCTTTAAAAGGACAGACGGTAACGGAAGAGATAGAAAATGCACAAAACGCGTTGTCGGAGCTTGCTTTGAAGCAAGAAGAGATAATACCTCAACCACTTCCTTATACCGATATAACGCACTATATAGCCGTCTTTAAAAAGACAGCACCCACTTCCGACAAATATCCGAGAACGGCAAAGAAAATATCACGCTCTCCCCTGTGACAATTACACAAGCGTGACATATTCGTTAAATTTAAAGTAAAGAAAAATTTTCCCTTGATATTTCTTTTAAAATACTGTACAATAAATTTCTGTTCAAAAGTCCACATGAAACCGGTAGTCGATATAGCATAAAAACTATCGGGGGGGGTAATTTTGTATAAGAAAAATTTTACAGGCTGGTTAAAACATATAGATTTCCTTATATTGGATCTTCTTTGCCTGCAATTCGCCTACTTTTTGGCATATAATATACGCTTCGACAAAAGCAATGCTTTTTTGCAAAACCCGTATTCGGAGACCATATATCTGCATCTTGCGGGAATACTGTTGTTTATTGACATACTGCTTTTCCTTACCCTCAACCCTTTCAAAAACGTGGTAAAACGAGGGCTTTACAAGGAATTTACCGCAACCGTCAAAAACACCCTGTTCGTATTCCTTTTGCTTACGGTATATCTGTTTTTTACAAAAACAGGCTCAAACTATTCAAGATACCTGATAGTACTTTCGGCAGGCATATACGCACTTTCTTCCTACGGTGCAAGGATACTTTGGAAAAATCTTTTAAAGGACAAAAGTCTTCCCGGTTACGTCCACTCACTGCTGATAGTTTCCACATGCGAAAAGCTTAAATCGGGCGACATATATTCAGCCATTGACAAAGACAATCTGCGCTATTTTAAGCTTAAGGGCGTTGCCCTTCTGGATACGAACCTTATAGGCAAAAAAGTGGCAGGCAAAAAGGTCGTAGCCGACAAAAACTCTCTTATAGACTATGTAAGAAACGAATGGGTGGATGAGGTTTTTATATCCTCTCTCCCCGATGAATACAATACAAAAGACTACATTCAAGATTTTCTTGACATGGGTGTTGTCGTACATCAGGAGCTTGTAAATATGAACGAATTTGTGGATCGCAACGAATTCGTTGAACGTATGGGAAGCTACACCGTGCTTACCGCAAGCATCAACTCTGTCAGCCCCATAGAGGCATTCCTTAAAAGGGTAATGGATATACTGGGCGGTCTGGTAGGCTGCCTTATAACGGGTATACTTTACATATTCCTCGCTCCCCTTATCAAAAAGGAAAGCCCCGGCCCCGTATTTTTCTCACAAGAGAGGATCGGGCGAAACGGCAAAAAATTCAAAATGTACAAGTTCAGAAGCATGTATCTTGATGCGGAAGAACGCAAAAAAGAGCTTATGGCTGAAAACAGAGTCGGCAGCGGCATGATGTTCAAACTCGACTGGGATCCGAGAATAATCGGAGCGAAAAAACTTCCCGACGGCACGACCAAAAAGGGCATAGGCAACATCATAAGAGACTGGTCTTTAGACGAATTTCCTCAATTCTTCAACGTGCTTAAAGGCGATATGAGTCTTGTGGGAACAAGACCTCCCACACTTGATGAGTGGGAAAAATACGAAAACCACCACAGAGCAAGAATGAGCGTAAAGCCCGGTGTGACGGGTATGTGGCAGGTAAGCGGCAGAAGCAACATAACGGACTTTGAAGAAGTCGTAGCCCTCGACCGCAAATACATAGCCAACTGGTCGCTCGCACTTGATATAAAAATACTTTTCAAAACATTTGTAGTGGTATTCAAAAAAGAAGGCTCTATGTAATATAAAAGAGTTGTGAAAATAAGTTATTATTTTTCACGGCTCTTTTTTTGCTTTCAAAAAAGATTCGACCCTCTTTAAAATCAACATAGCTTATGGCTATGCCCGCAATAATGTTCAACTATTTACTTTACTTTTTTATTACATTTGCGCCAAAAATATTGACAACATCCGTTGTTTTGCTTTATCATCATTTCGGAAAATCATACACATAGGAAGGTAAACAAAATGAAAAAACATATATTGTCCCTGCTTGCTGTCACACTGCTTTTATCTTCGGCAGCGTGCAAAAGCAAGCCTGAATTTGAATCTGCAAGTGAAGAAGAGATACAGGATGCGCAAGAGCAAATAAAGGTACACCCGGGTACATTTGAGCCCACAAAGGAGCTTCCTCAGCTGACTCCCGTTGCGGTAGGCGACACCATCGCCACTATACACACCACCATGGGTGATATGAAGGTGCGTTTCTTCCCCGAATATGCTCCGAAAGCCGTAGAGAATTTCACAACTCACGCCAAAAACGGCTACTACAACAATGTTTTGTTCCACCGTGTGATCAACCACTTCATAGTACAGGGCGGCGACCCCACGGGAAGCGGTACGGGCGGAGAAAGTATATGGGGAAGCGGCTTTGAAGACGAGGTAAGTATGGATCTTCGTAATTTCAGAGGCGCACTGTGTATGGCTAACCAAGGCTACGGCACTATGACCAACCACAGCCAGTTCTACATATCTCAGTCAAACGATATAGGCGACGGCGCAAGAAATGCGCTTAAAAGCAAACTTGAAGCCCCCGACGAAATTGCTGTCGACCTGAACAATTCACGCTTTAAGGATGCTTCGGGCAATTTCCTCACCAACAAGGACATATTTACCGAGGCGGCTGTAAACGAATATTCAAACAACGGCGGAACTCCCGGGCTTGATATGGACTATACCGTATTCGGTCAGATCTACGAAGGGCTTGATGTACTCGATAAAATAGCCTCCGTAGAGGTAAACAACGAGCGACCCGTAAACGATATCAAAATTACGTCAATAGATGTGGGAGTATACGGCGGCTGATCGATATATGAAAAACATTAAAAAATTCCTGAACAAAAAATTCATAACGGGCTTTTTGCTGACTTTGTTCATTGCCGCAGTGACCATAATACTCGTATATCTGTGCGGAAACTTCTCAAACGGAGAAAGAAGCGAGATACTCGATATGTTCTCCCATATAGACACGGCAAAGTATACCCGCATAAAGGTCATACTTTACGCACTCGTATCCGTTACCGTTGCCTTTTTAACAGGCTGTCTGTGTGCCTTTGGCAAAGGAGTATTCGGAAAATATGATAAAGGCATTTCGGTGGCGCTCGCGTTTTTGTTTCCCTTATTTATAGGCACAAATGTGGCGCTCGTCAAAATAAACGACTACAAGCTTGTAAATATACTTATGATAACGGCATTTTATATGTTTATGTTTATCATAACTCAAAGAAGCTCGATAGCCGCTATTGTGACTGCATTTATCGTCTGTTTTTTCACCATTGCAAACGAATGTGTGATAAAAACAAGAGGTATGGCTATCTCCATATCCGATTTTTACGCTATCGCAACGGGTCTGACAGTGGTATCCACCTACCGCATAAGCATAAATCTCGATATGATATATTCCTTTGTAAGCTTTTTGCTGGTGGTGCTGCTTGCCATACATTTCCCCTTCAAGGCGGAAAAGAAAAAGCTCATCATCGCAATACCGCTTGCGGTCTGTATGACGGTATCTTCCGTAATACTCTCATACAATATGATCCTTAACAAAAAAGCGGTGGCGGAAGATCTTGCTTCTCAAGACCTTAGCAACAACAAAGGCGTATTTTACAACTTAGCCAACAAAATCATAAACACAAAGCTTGAAAAGCCCGAACACTATTCCAAAAAGGACATAGAAAAAAGCCTTTCAAGCTACTCACCGGATAAAGATCCCGACCAATATCCAAATGTTATATTCATAGTAAACGAAAGTTTTGCGGATCTCAGAGAGCTTTACGACCTTACAACGGACAAGCCTTTACTGCCCTACCTTGATTCTCTCAAAGAAACATCCCTACACGGGCACATGGTACCCTCCGTATACGGCGGAAGCACATGCAACACCGAATTTGAGCTGATGACGGGGCTTTCCATGGTATTTTTGCCCGAAGGAAGCTTCCCCTTCATGCAATATCTCGTAAAGCCCA
This sequence comes from uncultured Clostridia bacterium, assembly GCA_946630405.1. Taxonomy (GTDB): domain Bacteria; phylum Bacillota; class Clostridia; order Lachnospirales; family CAG-274; genus UBA3680. Next base: position 5,064 of record CAMOYW010000040.1, read on the forward strand.
TAGATACATATATATCCGATGCACCCGATGTGTATCAAAAAATATATATGCACCCCTATATAGCGGACAACTGGAAAAGAAACGAGATATATAAATTCCTCGGCTTTGATTCCTTTATAGCGGGTAAAGACTTCGTTACCGAAAAAGGCTTTGAGGAAAGCTTTTCCTTCCGTGTGGATTTTATAGACTACCCGGGAGTTGACAAGGTGCGCGGCTACATAAGCGACAAGGCAGTAAGCGAAAAGATAATAGAGCTTTATAAAAATAAACCCTCGGACAAAAAGCTGATGGTACAGGCTATGACCATGCAAAATCACGGCTCGTATCAATACAGCAAGGACGACTTTAAAAACGAGATACACGCCGAAAACGGCAGTGACGAGCTTGACCAGTTCCTCACCCTCACCCACATAAGCGACGAGGCAATGAAGCTTTTGGTGGAATATTTCAAAACCGTGGACGAACCTACGGTGATAGCCTTTGTGGGCGACCACGAGCCGAATATAAGCGACCCGGGAGACATACACTTCAAGGAAGTCGAGCCGACGAACACCATACATGACTTCTACGTGCCCTACTTCGTTTGGACCAACTACGACAATCCCCTTGACTCCGCACCCGAACTTATAAGCGCAAACTATTTCAGCCTTATACTCAAAAAAAGTGCGGGACTTCCCTTAAACTCCTTCGACAAATTCAGAGAGGAGCTTTTTAACAAATATCCCGTATTTACTCCCAAGGTGGTAATAGACAGCGAAGGAAACGAGTGCAAGCCCTCCCAGGCAGAGGACAAAGCTCTCGACACCTACAACAACATACAGTATTCAAGAATGTTTGAATAAAATAACTTCTGTCTTTGCGATCGATCGTAAATGATCACGCCCCCGTTTGGCAAAAAACTTTGTCAAACGGGGGCGTTCTGCGTGTCAATTAAAGTAGCTAAGGAACAAAAAATGTTTTGTAAACACTGATTAAATGGTGAAAAAATCAGTGTTCCCTTTTATTTATTTTTACTTTTCAAATTCGGGTCTCCATGCGGCAAATTGTTTTAATTGTTCGTCGGTACGGCAGTAGTATCTTACTCCTTTGTCAAGTTTTGCTATTTCGGACATTTCATCATCGCTAAGCTTAAAATCAAGAATATTTAAGTTGTCTTTTATGTGGTCTGTATTTTTGCTCCCGGGTATTACGGTAAAGCCCATTTGCGTATGCCAGCGAAGTATTATCTGTGCCGGACTTTTCCCGTATTTTTCTCCGAGTTGTTTAAATATAGGCTCATCTATAAGGGAACGGTCGCCGTGACCGAGAGGATACCAACTCATAAGCTTTATGTCGTATTTATCGAGAGTAGTCCTCAATTCTTTTTGAGTAAAATAGGGGTGTGCCTCCGCCTGCATAAATTGCGGAACTATTTCCCATTTTGTTTGAAGCTCTTCAATGTATTTACCTTCAAAATTTGATATGCCTATACTTTTTGCCTTGCCTTCTTTGTATGCCTTTTCAAGCATCCTGTAACCCGACAACCAATTGCCTGCGGGCTGATGTATGAAGAGCAGATCAACATAGTCTACTCCAAGGCGGGAAAGGGTCTCGTCTACCGCATTTTCGTTTTCATATTCGGAAGCCCAAAGTTTGGTGGAAAGGAAAACCTCCTCTCTGTTTACACCGCTTTCCTTTATTCCCCTGCCAACGGCTTTTTCGTTCACATAAGCATTTGCCGTATCTACAAGGCGATAGCCTGTTTTAAGAGCCTCTCTTACACTGTTTTGTGCCTCCGAGGGCGAAAGCATAAATGTACCTATACCTATTACGGGACATTCGAGATTGTTGTTTAATACTGTGTTTTCCATAATTTACCTCCTAATATGTTGATGCTTTTGAGCTTGTAAGTTTCCAATCGTTATTTTCTTTGCGGAGAGTGAAATCTCCCCTTAAATGCCATAATTTTTTGCCGCCGCCGTATACCGACGCAAGCACTCGGCTTTTTCCCGTCATTTGGGCGGTATCCGCACTTACGGTTACCGTTATGTCATCATGTTCTGCACCGAAATAGTTAAATGTGCCCGAAAGAAGTCCTTTAATAAAGTCTTCTTTATCCTGTTGCACACCCGTCATATGTATTAATACATAGTCTTTTGACATGATACTTCTCAGACCGTCCGAATCTTTGTTTATCATGCAAAGCCAATAGTATTTGTAAAGTTCTTTTATTTTTTCCTCGTCCGTCATTCTTTTTGCTCCTTGGGGTCAAGGTGCTTTATAACTTTTGCAGGCACACCGCCTACCACTGCATAGTCG
>CAMOYW010000041.1 GCA_946630405.1 uncultured Clostridia bacterium
GTCCCGTAAGCATACAGCTTTCCGTCTGTGTATCTGAGTGCGGGTTTGTCGTCGTTAAGTATTTTTATTTTATCTTCGCCCAAATACTTTCTCCAAAGCTCGGTATGCGTGGATTTGCCCGTGCCGGAATCTGCTGTAAAAAGATAAGCTTTCCCGTTTGCAACTGCCGCCGAACTGTGTAACAACATGCCGTTATAATTTATGATCTCTTCGTAAAACGCCGCTCCCGTAAATATATACTCACAATCATTACAAGATAAATGAGAATTTTCCGATTGCAATCTTTTTACTTCACTTTCGGGCATCGAAATGCTGAAATCGGCATTGTCAAACTCACATTCATAGGCTGCCGCCTGTTTTAACAAAGTTTCATATTTATATTCCACAGCTATATTAAGGTCTGCGACCCTAAGTTTATGGTACATAAGATCTCCTAATCTATATCAAGAGGCATCTCAAATGTAAACCTTGTGCCTTTCCCAAGCTCACTTTTAACACTTATGCTTTCTCCGTGTGCTTCAAGCATTTCTTTTACGATAGCAAGCCCAAGCCCGACACTTGTTTTATCCTTTCCTCTTGATTTATCAACTTTATATAATCTTTCAAATATATGCTTTTGATTTTCTTCGGATATACCTATACCGTCATCTTCAATGGCAATAATTGCTTTTTTGTCATCTTTAATGGCGGCATATATCGTTATATGTCCTCCGTTATCGGTATACTTGATAGCATTATCCACAAGATTATAACATATCCTTTGAAGCTTGGCAAGGTCTGCCAAAATGTATATCCTGCTTTGCGCAAAGCTGTATTCAATGTGCAAGTCCTTTTGCCTGCATTTATCCTCCATGGATTCGACACAATCTATAAGAAAGCTTATCAAATCTATACTCTCTATATTGAGCGTTTTGTCATTTAGATCCATTTTACTTAATTCAAGCAGCGAGGAACCGAGATTGCTAAGTCTATCGGCTTCATTATATACTATTTCAAGGTAATGCCTCGTTTTTTCGGGAGGAATGGTACCATCCATCATCGCTTCCACAAAGCCTTTTATAGTCGTCAGAGGTGAACGAATGTCGTGAGATATATTTGATATATATTCGTTTTTGAATTCATTTTCCCTACTCAAACTTTCAGCCATTTTGTTGAAGTTTTCACAAAGTTCGGATACATCTCCCGAGCCGTAGATCTCGACCCTTTTGTCAAAGTCACCTTTAGCCATTGCCTTTGCAACGCTGTTCATTTCAATTATAGGTTTATGGCTTTTTTCAATTGCTATCATTACAAGATAGTAACCTATCAGAATGGCGACAAAAAGAGAGGTAAGTATGATGATGCTTGCATAAATGACATTCATCTGTATTACCGAAAGCTGTTCGGAAGCAAAAACATAAAAAAGCATATCTCCGTATTCAAAGCTTTTTCCTACGGCGTATATATCTTTATTGAAAAGTCCGAGATCTCCTTTCAGTTCATATATGTCGCTTCCTTCAAGGCTTTTAAAATCTGCTCCTTCCAAGAATCCGAGATTCTCAAACCCTTTGTCGGATACAAAATACAGCCTCATATTGGGTCCCGTCACCGAGAAGCTCGCTCCCGAATACTTCACCATGTTGGTCATATCTTCGTGGAATTTTTCGACGATAAAACTGCCGTCTTCGGTAAATTCTCCACCGATTATGTTTCCGATCCTTTCCACATGAGAAAGAAGAATATTTTTTTGCTGTGAGAAAAAATAATAATTACACGACAAAGTAACGGCTAAACCAAGCACAATGTATACCGCTATCAAAAAGCAGGCATAGTATATCGAAGACCTGTCTTTAATTCTCTTTAGCATAATTATAACGTGCTTTTATAAAAAATCTTTTCTTTCGGGAGTGAAAATGTCCAAAAGTACACCTTTTTCGGAAATCAATTTACAACCGTGGATCACATCTCCCGGAATATAAACGGAATCTCCTACCGACAAAAGTTTAGTTACCCCGTCAACGGTATACTCAAACTCGCCCGAAAGGCAATATGATATCTGTTCGTGAGGATGAGTGTGAGGAGCGCCCTCTGCACCGTTTTCAAACATTACCTCAACAGCCATTACATTTTCACTGTGCGCAAGCACACGTCTGTAATTTTTACCTTTTTCAAGTTCAGTAAGTTCCAATTCCTTGTGAGGAAAAAATATATTATCCATATCATTCTCCTTTTACTTTAAGGCATCTATAAAAACAGCGTTTTAGAGAGTTTTGAGGACACGTGCATTTGATCGAGGAAAAGTCCCGAAGACATAACCGTACAGCTATGTAACAGCTATTTTGCAAAGCAAAACAGTCTGTCCCTGCGGAATTTGACGAAGAGTAAAAGTGCATAGTCCAAAACTACTCAAACATATGTTTTTAGAGGTACCCTTTAGTTAGTCTTGCCTTCCCATTATATCAATGTTGTTGAAAAAAAGCAATATTTTTTGATGTTCAAAAAACAACAGCTTTGGAATAACCGCAGCATATTCCAAAGCTTATTTTCATTTAAACCCTTCTTTAAATTCTCTTTGTGCTTCTCTCTGCTGATCCTTTTTGGCGATATCGGCGCGTTTATCGTAGAGTTTTTTACCTTTTGCCACGCCTATATCTACCTTCACAAGACTGCCTTTGAAGTAGATCTTCAAAGGTACTATGGTGTAGCCGTCTCTTGTAACCGCACCTATAAGCTTATTTATCTCACTTTTGTGAAGCAGAAGCTTTCTGTCCGCAAGCGGGTCGTGATTAAATAAATTTCCGTGGTCGTAAGGACTTATGTGCATTCCTCTTATAAGCGCCTCGCCGTTTTCTATAAAGATATAGCTATCTTTTAAGTTACATCTTCCCTGTCTTAGGCTTTTTACTTCCGTACCCGTCAGAGATATCCCGCACTGATAAGTTTCCTCTATGAAATAATCGCGATATGCCTTTTTGTTTTGTGCGATAAGTTTTACGGGCTTTTCCATTAAATCACCTCCTCAAGCAGCTTGGTAAGCTCTTTGAGCACTGTTTTTTCGTCATTGAGTTTATATGTAAGAGTATGCCTTCCGTCATTTTGAGTGTACATAAGCTTTCCCGAATATTTGTTTATAACGCTCAAAAGCTTGTCTATATCGGCATTGACACCCTCTTTAAAGCTAAATATCACTTTATCCGTTCTTTGAGATACATTATCTGCTCCGAGGCTGTGAGCCATTGCTTTAATGTATGCCACTTCCATAAGGTTTACCACAGCTTTGGGCGGCTCCCCGAATCTGTCGATAAGCTCATCACTTACGTTAAGCACATCCTCCCTCGTTTTTATAAAGGAGATCTTCTTGTACATTTCAAGCTTTACAAGTTCGTTTTCAATATATGAAGAAGGAATGTAAGCATTAAGCTTAATGTCGATAAGCGTTTCAAGCTCGTTGGGCTTACCCTCCCCTCTCAGTTCGAGTATAGCTTCTTCAAGCATTTTTGTATAAAGCTCATAACCGATAGCATCCATGTGCCCATGCTGTTCGGCTCCGATAATATTGCCCGCTCCTCTTATTTCAAGGTCTCGCATTGCGATCCTGAAACCCGAACCAAATTCGGTAAAGTCCTTTATAGCACGCAGTCTTTTGGCTGATGCTTCCGTCAACACTTTATCTTTTCGGTACATAAGATAAGCGTAACTTGACCTTGTGGCTCTTCCCACTCTTCCTCTAAGCTGATATAACTGGCTTAATCCCATTTTGTCCGCATCGCTTATGATTATAGTATTTACATTTGGAATATCAAGTCCCGTTTCAACAATGGTGGTACATACAAGCACATTTATCTTGTTTTCGATGAAGTCCATCATCACGTTTTCAAGTTCTCTTTCGCTCATTTGTCCGTGAGCGTAAGCTATACTTGCCTCGGGTATAAGTTCTTGAAGTTCGTTTGCGATCCTGACTATGGAATTAACTCTGTTATGCAAAAAATAGACCTGTCCGCCTCTTGCAAGCTCTCTGTAAATCGCATCCTTTACAAATTCGGGATTGTATTCCATTACATAGGTCTGAATCGGTAATCTGTCCATGGGAGCTTCTTCAAGCAGGGACATATCTCTTATACCCGAAAGAGACATATGAAGTGTCCTCGGAATCGGAGTAGCTGTCAAGGTAAGTACATTCACATTTAATTTGAGCTGCTTAAGCTTTTCTTTATGATTCACACCGAAACGCTGTTCCTCATCAACTATTATAAGTCCCAGGTCTTTGAAGCCGACACTTTTGCTCAACAGTTTATGCGTACCTATTACAATGTCGATCTTTCCGCTTTTAAGCCCGTCAACTATTTCCTTTTGCTGTTTTTGAGTGGAAAATCTACTCAGCATCTCTATATTTACGGGGAAATCCGCCATTCTTTTAACAAAGTTAAGATAGTGCTGCTTTGCAAGAATGGTCGTGGGCACAAGGAAAGCCACCTGTTTGGAGTTTTGCACCGTTTTAAATGCGGCTCTTATCGCCACCTCAGTTTTGCCAAAACCCACATCACCGCAAATGAGCCTGTCCATTACCCTTCCCTGCTCCATATCGGCTTTTACATCCTCTATGGCGGAAAGCTGATCTTCCGTTTCCGTAAATTCAAAGGTTTCTTCAAATTCCTTTTGCCAAACGGTATCCTTATCGTATTTAAAGCCGCCGGCTGTTTGCCTTGATGCATATATCTTCACAAGGTCGACAGCAAGTTCTTTAACTGAGTTTCGTGCTTTTTCCTTAGCCCTTTGCCATGAAGCGCCTCCAAGCTTTGTAAGCCTGGGCTTTGCACCTTCACCGCCGATATATTTTTGCACCATGTCCATTTGATTTACGGACACGTACAAGAGGTCTTCTTCGGCATATTCAAGCTTTAAATAATCCTTGGCTATCCCGTCAACAATTATTTGCTCTATACCCTTATATACCGCGATACCGTTATTTTCATGCACCACATAATCGCCCTGTTTAAGCTCGGTAAAGCTCTTTATGGGAGATGTATCCTTCCTTTTACGTCGTCTTCTTCCGGTCTTGACCTCACCAAACAGATCCGCATCGGTTATTACCGCAAATCTGTATTCGGGATATTCAAATCCGTGAGTGAGTCCTCCCTTTACTATATATACAAATCCACCGTTTAAATCACCTTCATCAACGGAAAGAACACAAGGTACTCCCCTTGATGTGAGCTCGTTAAACAGTCTTTCACATCGTGAAGTGCCGCCTGCGGTAAAGACAACGGTATAACCTTTTTGGCACATTTCATCAAGCTCTTGTGAAAGAAGCTCGATATTGTTACGCACAAGTCTCGTTTCCTTCACGGTGAACCCTATTTTATCCCTTATGAGCCAATCACTCAAAGACGTGACGATATCACACATAAGTATTGTTTTTTTGCTCATAAGAGAATGTAAAAGCTCGTCTTTATCAAACAAAAGGTCAAGCTGAGACGGCAACATATATCCGTTTTCGATCCTACCTGTAACGCTTACCGTAAATTCATTCAATATAAATTCGGTATGTTCCGCTACCCTTGCGGGTTCATCCACAAAAATAAGGGCATCACCCATATATTCGGCAAGTGATACCGTATCGTCGTAAAAAAACAATATAAATCTGTCAACGCCCGAAAAGCTGAGTTCCTCTTCAAGAAGCTGTGCCTGCTCCGTTATGGTTTCTTTAAGATTTGTCGGCGGATATTTTATGCCCGAAAGCTCATCTCTCATTGCCTTGGCGGCTTTTTTTGCTGTTTTTTCGTCATATATAAGTTCACGGGCAGGATATATCGTACACTCGGATAAAGTTGATATCGTTCTTTGCGTTACCGTGTCGAAATATCGCACAGAATCCACCGTATCTCCGAAAAACTCTATCCTGACGGGATTTTCCGCAACGGGAGAAAAAATGTCAAGTATACCTCCTCTTACGGAAAACTGACCTGCACCTTCGACCATATCGCACCTTTCATAACCCATAAGCACAAGCCTTCTGGTCAAATCATCAAGCGATATGTCCTCATCAACTTTTAAAGTGAAAATATACTTCTTAAGCTCCTCAACGGGAGGCAGTCTGTCAAGCAAGGTGTCCACACAGGCAACCACAACGGTACTTTCTCCGCTCAAAAGCCTTGAAAGCACCTCATACCGCTTTTGAACTATGGAATTGCTCTTAACATCTGCCCAATAAAATATTGCATCCTTTCCCGGGTAAAGGAACACATTTTTGCAGCCGAAAGCATTCAGATCACTTACAAGCTGCTGAGCACGCAGCTCCGAATGAGTGACTATCAAAGTGCTTTTCCCGCTTTCAAGTGCATATGTGGATATGATATGACTTTTTTGCGTATCTATCACACCCGAAATCAGGAGCGGTAGTTTTTCATCTCCTAACGCTTCTTTAAAAGCTTTATATTCCGATGTGTTTTTTAAAAAATCAGTTAAAACGTTCAATTTCCGATTCCTTTTTTATTGTACAGGTTCATAGCCTGACTTTGCTCGCCTTTTATAATAAGCTTAACGGCTTCGGCTGCGTTCGTTATCCCTTCTATGATAAGCTGCTCTTCATCTTTTGTGAAATGGGAAAGCACATATTTTGCAAGATCCCAATCCTTGGGCTTTTCCCCGACTCCCACACGCACACGGGTAAAATCTTCGCTTGCGAGGGAATATATGATACTTCGCAACCCCTTCTGACCGCCGTCACTTCCCTTTGTGCGGATCCTGAGTCCTCCGAGAGGTAAATTTATATCATCGCAACAAACTATAATATCTTCAAGCGGAAGTTTATAAAAGTTTACAAACTGGATAACGCTTTCGCCGCTGAGGTTCATATAGGTGATAGGCTGAATAAGCAGAATTTTCTCTCCGCCCATAAAACCTTCTCCGTACACAGCCTTAAACTTTTCTTTATTTATGTCGATATTCAAATCATGAGCAAGCTTAAACACGACCTCGTAACCTACGTTGTGTCTTGTGCCCATATAATTTCTGCCCGGATTACCGAGCCCTATAACTGCTTTCATTGTTCTTTCCTGTTTCTTTTGTATATAAGATATAACCCTTTAAGCAAAAGTTCCTCATCATAGTCGATTTTTCTCTTGCAATGGGGAGTGATATACTTTCCGACACCGCCCGTTATCACAACGTTTGCCTTTTCTCCGAGTTCATCTTCCATTCTTTCCAAATAGCCGTCGAGCATGGCTGCCGCACCGAATACCACACCCGCGTGCATACAATCCACGGTATTTTTCCCGATAGCCCGCTTTGGTGCTTCAAGGCTGATATATGGTAATTGTGCTGTACGGGAAGAAAGTGC
>CAMOYW010000042.1 GCA_946630405.1 uncultured Clostridia bacterium
GCGACCCTTTTTCATTAATATCGGTATGGTGAACACATCTCTTGCACCTTCTTCAAACAGTTTTTCGCAGGCAAATGCAATATCTTCGCCCGTCATGTCGTCTATGTTGCAACCGAGTTCGTATATGACATCCTGCGGGTTTCCCGTTTCTCCTTTGAAAATACGCAGCATATTGGCACGTTTAAAATCTTTTGTGCCAAGCCCGATGCCTATATTTTCTGTCATCATTACGGGCATTTGTGAAAATTCCGTTGTAAAGTGTTTCAAAAGTGCGGCACCCGTGGGGGTACACATTTCTCCCTCGTCCGAATCGCTGTATGAGGGTATCTTTTTTAAAAGTTCCGCCGTTGCGGGTGCGGGTACGGGAAGTATACCGTGAGCGCAGTGTACAAAGCCGCCTCCCGTATTTATGGGAGATGTGATAACTTTGTCGGGGCTTATTTTGTCAAAAAGCATACAAACTCCCACCACATCGGCAATGGCATCAAGTGAGCCGACCTCGTGGAAGTGTATGTGTACGGGCTCTTTGCCGTGAACTTTTCCTTCCGCTTCGGCGATCAGGCGGTACACACTTTGAGCGTTGTGCTTAACTTTGTCGTTAAGCGGCAGAGCATTAATAATTTCGTAAATGTCCGAAAGGTGGCTGTGCTCGTGATGATGTGCGTGGTCGTTATCGTGCCCGTGATGATGAGTGTGTTCTTCCTTGCCGTGTACGAGCACCTTCATGTGTGTGCCGCAGATACCGCATTTTTCGGCGGGTTCGGCACTTAATGAGATGTGAGGGAGCTCCAAAGCGTTGAACTCATCAATAAAGCCGGATTTATCTTCGCATAGTTCATACAGAGCACCCATCAGCATGTCCCCCGATGCTCCCGATTTACATTCTATATATAATACCTTCATATTATCTCCTTAAGATAAATGTTACCGTTTTTATTGTAATTATAGCATAAATTCGGGTAAATGACAATATGAACATATTTGAAATATTGCTATAAATTTAACGATTTTGATATGATACTTGATTTTTTGTTTTTCGTGCTGTATAATCTCATCTGTCGGGCAAAAGCCCGAATGCGTTGTATTCATTATGAAACGATAGCAGGAGGTAAAAAATGAATAATCAATCTACACGCACAAGGTCACTGGTGGAAATGGCACTTTTCACGGCAATAATCATCATCCTTTCGATGACGCCGCTTGGCTATATTCCGCTTCCCACGGGAGTAAATGCAACTACCATTCACATTCCCGTTATTATCGCAGGCGCAATGCTCGGTTGGAAAAAGGGAGCCTTTACGGGCTTTGTTTTCGGTATGACCAGCTTTTTAAGGTCAAGCTTTATCGCACCTTCGGTCACCAGCTTTTTGTTTTCCCCTTTTTATCCGGGCGGTAATTTTTTCAGCCTTGTGATCTGCTTTATACCGAGAATACTTATCGGTGTAGGCGCTTTTGCTGTGTTTAAACTTGTGTACTCTCTTTTAAAGACGGGTGGCGCAAAAAAGGCTACGGCAATAGCCGGCGCTGTGGCGGGCTTTTGCGGGTCGCTTATAAATACTGTGCTTGTAATGGGCGGTGCTTATGTTTTCTTTGCCGAAAAGTATGCGGCAGCTCTTAAAATAGACAAGTCCGCAGTTCTCGGAGCCATACTTGCCGTAGTAGGCGGTAACGGCGTACCCGAAGCGATAGTGGCGGCTGTACTTTCATCCGCAATATGCACTGCTTTATCGGTGGTACTTAAAAACAGAAACTAATATATGAAAAGCTTCTCCGGGCGGAGGAGCTTTTTTGTGCTGATTTTCAATTGACAATAACTTTATTATAAGTTATTATATATAAAAACCATAAAGGGGGAATTGTATGTTGTTTTTAGAATATCCTAAGTGCAGTACCTGTAAAAAGGCTAAGAAGTGGCTTGAGGATAACGGGCTAAAGTTTGAGGACAGGCACATAGTCGAGCAAAACCCGACTGCAGGGGAGCTTAAAAAGTGGCTTGATATGAGCGGAGCGCCCGTTAAGAAATTTGTAAATACGAGCGGGATGAAATACCGTGAGCTGAATTTAAAAGACAAACTTAAGGAAATGAACGAAGATGAGGTTATAAACCTGATAGCAACGGACGGGATGCTTGTAAAAAGACCGATCGTTGTTACGGATGATGCTGTTCTTACGGGATTTAAAGAGGCGGAATGGGAGGAAAAACTGCTATGAAAAAACTGCTTTTGCCGCTTTTTATGTTGTTTGTATCCTGTTCGTGTGTATTTGCGGCGGATATAAATGTAAATATAAATGAAAATGCGGTCGAGTTTGGTGAGGATAAACCCATTATACGGGACGGACGCACGCTCGTTCCTTTAAGAAGTGTATTTGATGAGCTTGGCTATGCTGTAAGCTGGGAAGAGGAGAGTAAGACGGCGGTCGTTGAGTCGCAGTCGGTCACGGTGAGGTTAAAGCCCGGAACGACAGAAATGCAGGTAAACGATAAAGAGATAGCTCTTGATACACCGCCTATAATACACAACGACAGAACGTATATCAATTTGCGTGCCGTTGCGGAAGCTACGGGACTTAAAGTTGAATGGGAGGAGGAGAGTAAAACGGCTACCATATTGACAAATATTTCAAATGACAGCCCCGTCATAGTGAATGAGGATCCTGCGGTAAGCATAAGTGATGCTCAAATCAAGCTTTTAAACAAATGTATAGAAGAAAATAAGGGTGAAAACGTACTTATATCCCCCGATTCCATCGTGTCGGCATTCGGGATGCTTGAAAACGGTGCGGCAGGCGGCACTCTTTCGGAAATGGAAAAGGTAATAAACGGCGGAGCATCGGTAGACACGGTAAACGAATATATATCTTCTCTTAACGAAAGAATGCATTCTTCCAAAGATGTGTCCTTTGATTTTGCAAATTCCGTGTGGATAAACGACAGTGCCAATGTTAAGCTTACGGACGATTTTTCAAGTAAAGCCGATAAATACTACTCGGCGGAGCATTATTCCGAAAGCTTTTCCGCAGAGACGGTCACCAAAATAAACAAGTGGGTAAACGATAAGACCCACGAAATGATAAACAAGATAATCAACACGCTTTCCGAGGATGCGAGGGCTGTGCTTATAAATGCACTTGCCTTTGAAGCGGAATGGGCACAGGAATATACCGATAACAATATAATAGAAAAAAGCCGATTTACAAACGCCGACGGTACGGAAAGCGAGTGTACTTTGCTTTTCAGCGAAGAGAACGGCTATTTTGAACTTGACGGAGCAAAGGGCTTTAAAAGACCTTACAAGGGCGGAGATTTTTCTTTTGTGGGCATTCTTCCTCCAAAAGATACTTCCGCAGATGAATTTGCCTCTCGACTTACGGGCAAAAAGTTTATAAATGCTCTTTCCGAGCTTAATTACGATGCGGAGGTATATTGCTATATACCCGAATTTAAGTACGACTATTCCGCAGAACTTTCGGAAATGCTTAAAAGTCTCGGTATGCCGTCGGCATTTTCGGGGGCAGACTTTTCAAACATGGTAACTCCCGACTCGGAGTCTTTGGAAATATCCGCAGTAATACACAAAACGCATATAGAGGTTGACAGAAAGGGCACAAAGGCAGCTGCCGTAACGGGTATCGTACTTGAAACGACTGCCGTTGCAGACTTCGTACCTCCGGTAACGATAAGGCTTGACAGACCGTTTGTATATGCTATTGTTGACAACAAAACCAATTTCCCCGTATTTATCGGCACGGTGAACAATTTGTAAATATATTAAACCGGGGTGTAAAAAACTCGTTTTTTACACCCCTTGAAAGAATATATAGTTTTCTTTCAAATATTGCAGGTTTGTCTGCTCCTCGGCGAAAATGCGATTTCCGCCTGCAGATCAAAGTCTGAAACGCTGATATTGCTATGTCATAAATTATTTACAGTTTGGGAATATGTTTTTTATATTCCCGTTTATTTTGTCTTATAGTTAATATTATCCAAAAAACGCTTGGAAAATGCTTGAAAATTCTGTTATTTTTTTTATTTCTTCAATATCAAAAAAATCTTGCTTTATATCCCCCGTTGTGATATACTTTATATTCGGTTGAGTGTTCAAAGGAGCACAATATGGCCTTGCGGAGTCAATGTCTCCTAAGGGCAGAAGGTTAGGGAGTGCGGCTGCTCCGATATTATCCTTTGTTCCTCGACCGCAGGAACTGCCGGGTTCGTCATTTTCCGGCAAATATTTATTTTAATGAAAGAGGTGCAGCAATGGCTCGTATTTCAGGTGTAGATTTACCCAGAGAAAAGCGTATTGAGATCGGTCTTACCTATGTATTCGGTATAGGCCGTGCAAAGAGCAACGAGATCCTTAAGGTAGCGGGCATCAACCCCGATACAAGAGTAAGAGATCTCACCGACGATGAGGTTGCTAAAATAAGAGATGCAATCGAAAGCACAAACACAATGGTAGAAGGTGATCTCAGAAGAGAGGTCGCTATGAATATCAAGCGTCTTGTAGAGATCGGATGCTACAGAGGTATTCGCCACAGAAAGGGTCTTCCCGTAAGAGGACAGAAGACCAAGACAAACGCAAGAACACGTAAGGGTCCGAGAAGAACTGTTGCGAATAAGAAGAAGTAATTCGGTTTCATAGGAGGTTAGTATAATGGCTAAACAGGCTAAAAAGGGTGCAGGCCGCAGACGCCGTGACAGAAGAACGGTTGAGCGCGGACAGGCACATATCCAGTCAAGCTTTAACAATACGATCGTAACGATCACAGACAGCGCAGGCAACGCACTTTCATGGGCAAGTGCAGGTGAACTCGGTTTCAGAGGCTCTAAAAAGAGCACTCCTTACGCAGCTCAGATGGCTGCCGAGAAGGCTACCATCGCCGCAAGAGATTACGGCTTAAAGACAGTTGAAGTATTTGTAAAGGGTCCAGGAAGCGGCAGAGAGGCTGCTATCAGAGCACTTCAGGCTAACGGACTTGACGTAACCATGATCAAGGATGTTACACCCGTTCCTCACAACGGTTGCAGACCGCCTAAGAGAAGAAGAGTGTAATTGTTATCATTTGGAGGTAATGTTTAAATGGCTAGAGAAATGGGCCCCATCATTAAAAGATGCAGATATTTAGGCATTGAGCCGAGCCTTCTCGGTTCAAGCAAAAAGCTCGGCAGACGCAAGAGAAATATGCGTAAGCTTAGCGAATATGGTATTCAGCTTAAGGAAAAGCAGAAGGTTAAGTTCATCTACGGCATACTTGAAAAGCAGTTCAGAAACTACTACAAGAAGGCTGAAAGAATGCAGGGTATCGCAGGTGAGAACCTTCTTCAGATGCTTGAATTAAGACTTGACAACGTAGTTTATCGTTTAGGCTACGGCAGAACAAGAAAAGAGGCAAGACAGGTCGTAAGACACAATCTTGTAACCGTAAACGGCAAGAAGGCAAATATACCTTCCATACAGCTTAAGGTCGGAGATGTGGTTGCAATCAAAGAAAGCAAGAAGGATCTTCAGCGTTTCAAGAACACACTCGATGTAACGGGCACACGTATCGTTCCCGAGTGGTTATCGGCTGACCATGCTTCTCTTTCGGGCAGTGTTGTTACTCTTCCCAAGAGAGAGCAGCTTGATTTACCTATCAACGAAACGCTTATTATCGAGCTCTATTCCAAGTAAGATAATCAGGTTTTTGTTATTATTCGACTTTATAGCTTATAAGGAGGTTGGGCCGAGTGTTTGAGTTTGAAAAACCTCGTATAGAAATAAAAGAAAAGAAAGATACCTACGGTTGCTTTGTCGTTGAGCCCCTTGAAAGAGGCTACGGTACCACTCTCGGAAATTCTTTAAGAAGAATACTCCTTTCGAGTTTACCCGGCTCTGCGGTAAGCAATGTTAAGATTGACGGCGTCCTTCACGAGTTCAGCACCATACCCGGTGTGAAGGAGGATGTTACCGAGATTATTCTTAACCTTAAGAATCTCGCAATCAAAAATAACAGCGACAGCTATGAGTCAACAATGGCATATATAAACGCTTCGGGCGACTGCGAAGTGAAGGCGAGCGATATACAGGTAAACGGCGATATAGAGATACTTAATCCCGACCTGCACATTGCCACACTTTCGGGCGGCCCCGAGAGCAAGCTTTTTGTTGAGATCACCATTACAAACGGTCGTGGCTACGCTGAGGCCTCCAAGAACAAGAGGCCGGACCAACCACTTAGAATGATACCCGTGGATTCGATATATACACCCGTAAGGCGTGTAAACTTCAAGGTCGAGGACACTCGTGTGGGTCAGATAACGGACTATGACAAGCTTACCTTTGAGGTATGGACAAACGGCACCATATCTCCCGAAGATGCTGTCAGTCTCGGTGCGAAGATACTTAACGAGCACCTTAATCTGTTTGTTGACCTTTCCGAGAATGCGAAGAATACGGAAATACTTGTTGAGAAGGAGCCGGGAGTTAAGGAGAAGGTGCTTGAACAGAGCATCGAAGAACTTGACCTTTCCGTTCGTTCCTATAACTGCTTGAAGAGAGCGGGCATCAACACGGTAGAGGATCTCGCAAACAAGACCGAAGAGGATATGATGAGAGTGCGTAACTTAGGACGCAAGTCCCTTGAAGAGGTACTCAAGAAGTTGGAAGAACTGGGACTCAGTTTAAGCCCAGGTGAGGATTAATAGCTTTAAAGCCAATGCTTTAAAGTAACCTATAGGAGGATCAGTAATGGCTGAATACAGAAAGCTTGGTAGAACGTCAAGCCAGCGTAAGGCTCTGCTCAGAAACCAGGTGACTAATTTATTATATCACGGCAAAATTACTACCACAGTCAGCAAGGCTAAGGAAGTAAGAAAGATCGCCGAGAAGCTTATTACCCTTGCAGTTAAGGAAAAGGACAACTTTGAAGAAGTTGAGGTTGTTGTAAAGCAGACTGCAAAGGATAAGGACGGCAAGAAGACCGTCAGCGACGTTACAAAGACGATCAAGAAGGATGCACCTTCAAGACTTAACGCAAGAAGAAAGATGCTTTCCGTTCTCTATCCCGTTACGGAAGTACCCGCAAACGGCAGAAAGAAGAGAACAGAGTCCAAGAAGGTAAACCTTCCCAACCATCTTTTTGAAGAAGTAGCACCCAAGTATGTAGGCAGAAACGGTGGCTACACAAGAATTATCAAGCTTGGAATGAGACGCGGTGACGCTGCCGAGATGGTTATACTTGA
>CAMOYW010000043.1 GCA_946630405.1 uncultured Clostridia bacterium
ACTGAGGTTTGACGCAGTATGCGGTGACATTAGCCAAATATGCGAATGATTAATTGATCAGCGGTTTCTTAAGTAAACACCTTTTTTAAAATCGGTGTTTACCAGCATCATCTGAAAACAGTTTTTTACACATTCAATATACCATTTCAATTATATTTTGTCAACAACACTCATTGTGAAATGAAGTGGTATTGTCTTTTTATTGTGATATTTGCACTTGAAATATACCCTTAAATTCTATATAATGTTATTGTAGATCGTGAAATTTTATTGATTCGAAAGAAGAAGATTTATGAATATTGTAATTGCAGGGTGCGGAAATGTTGGTTATAATCTTGCCGAAATTCTCCGAAATGAGAACCATGAGGTAACTTTGATAGATACGGATTCCGAACGCCTGAAATATGTGGTAGATACGCTTGATGTGCGAGGCGTGGCGGATGATGTTGCTAAGTATGAGGTGCTCGCGGATGCGGGCGTTTCAAAGGCGGATATTTTCATTGCCGTTACCAATCAAGATGAGGTTAATATGCTCGGTTGCCTTATGGCAACATCATTGGGCAAATGTAAAACCATAGCGAGGGTCAGAAGCCCGATACATTATGGGAATATGTGGCATATAAAGGATAAACTCGGTCTGTCCATGTATGTCAATCCCGAAATGGAAGCCGCAAGGGAAATGGAAAGACTTATACAGTTGCCCTCGGCACTTGATATTGATGTATTCAGAAAGAGTAATGTCAATGTAATAAGCTTTAAATTGCCCGAAAAATCCTTTCTTGTAAATATGCAAATAAAGGATATTAAGCCGAAACTCGGAGCGGAGGCGCTTGTCGCCATTGTGGAGCGAGGGGATGAAATAGTAATTCCCAACGGTACTTTTTCTCTAAAGGCGAACGATGTAGTATCTGTGGTGCTTCCGATCAGAAATCTCGATGCCGTAATGAAGACCATAGGGCTTGAAAAAAACAGGATAAAGAGCGTAATGGTCGCCGGAGGCGGAAGGATAGCCTTTTATCTTGTGAATCTTTTGCTCAAGTCAAAATCGGGCATGGATATAAAGATAATCGAGAAGGACTTTGCACGGTGTGAGCATCTTAGCGAGCTTTTGCCGGGTGCAAAGATAATCCACGGCAATCTTACAAATAAAGAACTTTTACTTGAAGAAGGCATACAAAATACGGATGCCTTTGTAAGTGTGTCCGAAAATGACGAGGAAAACATTATGCTTTCCCTATATGCCAAGAAACTGTCAAAGGCAAAAGTAATTACAAAAATTAAAAATGCAACCTTTGAAGAGATAATAGACGATTTGGACGTAGGCAGTGTTGTCGAGCCCAAAAAGATAGTTGCTGAAAGTATAGTAAGCTATGTCAGAGGTTTGAAAGGAACAAAGGGCAACAATATAGAAACTCTTTATAAGCTCAAAGACGAAAAGGTCGAGGCGATAGAATTTGCCGTAACAAGTGAAATAAAGGGACTTGTGGGGGTCAAACTTTCTCATGCAAAGCTTAAGGAAAACATACTTATATGTTCGATATACAGAGGGAATAAGACATTTATACCCGGAGGCAACGATATTATAGAACTTGGAGACCGTGTCATAGTTGTGGCAAAGGCTCATAATTTGATGAATTTGAAGGAAATTTTAAATGAATCGTAAAATGATTTTATATATTGTGGGTATGGTGCTCAGGATAGAAGCGGGACTTATGCTTTTGCCTGCAATTGTTTCTTACATATACAAAGAGAACACCTTTCCCATATTTTTCGGCTGTGCCGTCGTTGCCTTTATGATTGGCATTGCGATGAGCTTTAAACTTCCTAAAAATACTTCTTTTTACGCAAGAGAGGGCTTTGTGACGGTTGCTTTAAGCTGGATAATTCTTTCGGTGGTGGGGGCCGTACCCTTTATAATAAGCGGAGAGATCGCCGACCCCATAGATGCGCTTTTTGAGATAGTTTCGGGATTTACCACCACGGGTGCAAGCATATTGATAAATGTTGAAGATATGTCGAAGGCTATGCTGTTTTGGCGCAGTTTTTCCCATTGGATAGGCGGTATGGGTATATTGGTGTTTTTTCTTGCGCTTTTCCCTACGGCAAGCGGAAGAAATATATATCTTATCCGTGCCGAGAGTACGGGTCCCGAGGTGGGCAAGTTTGTGCCTAAGCTTAAAGAAACAGCCACTTATTTGTATGCAATATATTTCGGGCTTTCCGTGTTG
Organism: uncultured Clostridia bacterium; assembly: GCA_946630405.1. Lineage (GTDB taxonomy): Bacteria > Bacillota > Clostridia > Lachnospirales > CAG-274 > UBA3680. The sequence continues at coordinate 2,229 of CAMOYW010000043.1, forward strand.
ATGTTTATACTGCTGTTACTTGGCGGTATGCCCGTATTCGACGCACTTTGCGATGTGTTCGGGTCAGCGGGTACGGGAGGATTCGGCATAAAAGCGGACTCCATGGCAGGCTATTCACCGTATATTCAAATGGTCACCGCTGTATTTATGCTACTTTTCGGTGTTAATTTTACCTTTTTTTATTTCATAGTTTCAAAAAGGATACTTTCTGCACTTGGAATGGAAGAGGTTAGGTGGTATTTTATCATATTCATATTTGCCGCCACAGTTATAACCTGCAATTTAAATGCCACATTCGGCACGTCGCCCAAAAATCTGCAGGATGCGGTATTTCAAGTATCTTCCATTATGACGAGTACGGGATATTCCACAGTTGATTTTGACAAATGGCCCGAAATATCAAAATTTGTGCTTTGCTTTATCATGTTCACGGGTGCTTGCTCGGGAAGTACGGGAGGCGGTATAAAGGTTGCAAGGTTCGTTATATGGTTTAAACAGATAGGCAAGCAATTAAGCCTTTTGATACATCCGAGAAGAGTTAAGGTGCTTCGTATGGATGGCAAGAAAATAGAGCACGACACCATAAGGATAGTCAACTGCTATTTTGCAATATATTTCCTGATATTTACGTTGTCATTTTTCATAATATGTATAGATAATTTTGATCTTACGTCAAGTTTTACGGCGGTATCGGCAACGTTCAACAATATAGGTCCGGGGCTTGGAGTATGCGGTCCCGCAAGGAATTTTGCAAGCTTTTCTTACGTATCAAAACTTGTGTTGATATTTGATATGCTTGCCGGAAGGCTTGAAATATTCCCGATGGTTCTGTTGTTTGCACCGGGCACATGGAAAAGAAACGGATAGGAGTAGTAAATGAGATATATAAAAGAACTTAGAGACGGAGATAATATAATAGAGTTTTACCTGTGTAAGCAAAAGCAACAGCTGCAAGGCAAAACGGGAAAGAGCTATCTTTCACTTACATTGCTTGACAAGACGGGCACCGCCAACGGCAAGGTTTGGGATCTCAACAACAAGATACAAAGCTTTGAGGAAGGCGATTTCATTAAAATAGCCGCCGTTGTTCAAACCTATAACAACGAGTTGCAGTTAAACATCAAGCAGATAAGAAAGGCGAACGAGGGAGAATATGACGATGCGGATTATATCCCCGCAACCGACAAGGATATAAATTCCATGTATCAAAAACTGCTTGACTATATAGCAAGTATTGAAAACGCCTATATAAAGGAATTGCTTACAAATGTTTTCGTGAATAACGAGAAGATAGCGGAAAGGTTTAAAAAGCATTCTGCCGCAAAGTCTATGCACCATAATTACCTCGGAGGACTTATAGAGCATACGCTTTCGGTTACGGAAATATGCGATTTTTATTCAAAGCATTATGAGAACGTAAACAGAGATCTGCTTGTTTCCTGCGCTCTTTTGCATGACGTTTGTAAAATCAAGGAACTTACGGACTTTCCTCGTGTCGATTATACGGATGCGGGTGAGCTGATAGGTCATATCGTAATGGGTTCGGAGCTTATAGAGCGTGAAGCATCCCGCATAAAGGACTTCCCGAGAGATATAAAGGTAATGATGAAGCACTGTATTCTTGCCCACCATGGTGAGTACGAGTACGGTTCCCCGAAGCTTCCCAAGCTTTTGGAAGCGTTTTTGCTTCACTGTGCTGATGATACGGATGCAAAGGCTAAAATGTTTACCGATTCGCTTAACAACAGTGACAGTTCGGTAAAATGGACGGAATATAACAGGGTTCTTTCGACAAAAATAAGAAGGTCAAATTTTTAATGCCTATGCTTCAAAAAAATCAACGGATGATCTTGAGCATTGACTCTCTCGGAGTGAACGGGGAGGGCGTTGCCAAGGTTGAAGGCTTTCCCGTGTTTGTAAAGGGTGCTTTGCAGGGGGAAAGATGTGAATGTGTTATAACTAAAGTTTGCAAGAGCTTTGCGTATGCAAGGCTTCTTGTTGTGCTTGAAAGATCTGCAAAAAGATGCGAGCCGAGATGCACGGTGTCGGGCAAATGCGGAGGGTGTGTGCTTCAGCACCTTGAATACGGCGCACAACTTGAATATAAAAGAGAAAAGGTAAGGCAAAATCTTATAAGGATAGGACACCTTGAAGAATCTTCATTTGAGGTAATGCCGACGGTAGGGATGGATGAGCCGTATTTTTACAGAAATAAGGCACAGTATCCCGTTGGGGAAGGCAAAGACGGTATTGAGATAGGGTTTTATGCCGTTAACAGCCATAGAATAGTCGAAAGTGATATATGCTGTATCGGATCGAAAAAGAACACAGATATTATAAAAAGATTCAGAGCGTTTATGCTAAAGTACGGTATATCAGCATACAATGAAGAAACGGGCAAAGGCTGTATTCGTCATCTTCTCATCAGAGAAAGCTCTCTTGATTTTGAGATCATGCTTTGCCCCGTTATAAACGGTAAAAATTTTAAGTACAAGGCAGAACTTGCCGAAGAATTTAAAGATATAAAGTCGATATATGTTAATTATAATACCGCACGCACAAATGTCATACTTGGAGATAGGATAGAGGCAATAAAAGGTGAAAATGAATTTACGGACAAAATAGGTGAGCTTAAATTCCGAATTTCGCCTTTTTCCTTTTTTCAGGTAAATCCCATTCAAACCGAAAAGCTCTACAATATTGCACTTTCCTTTGCAGAGTTAAACAAAACGCAAACCGTGGTGGATGCTTATTGCGGAATAGGAACTATTTCTCTTTTTATAGCGAAAAAAGCAAAAGAGGTGCACGGAATCGAGATAGTGCCGCAGGCGATAGATGATGCAAACTACAATAAAAAACTGAATAAAATAGAAAATGCTACCTTCTACTGCGGAAGATCCGAAACAATAGTGCCGAAACTATGCCAAACTTCAAGACCCGATGTGATCTTTGTCGATCCTCCTCGAAAGGGGTGCGACAAAGCGCTTTTAGATACGATAATAAATACCGGGATCGAAAAAACGGTTTATATTTCCTGCGATAGCAGTACACTTGCAAGAGATGTGGCATACCTTACGCAAAACGGATACAAAGTGGAAAAAGTTGTCCCCGTAGATATGTTCCCACATACGGGACATGTGGAGACGGTAGTATTGATGTCAAGGAAAGGCTAAAAAGGCTTGAAATAAGGACATTTCATAGATTATCCTAAGTGTCTGTTAGCTAATCCGGCAACTCAACTTATTTGTTTTGGTTTTATGGAAATTTATCTAAGAGGTCAGGTTTTGACCTCGGATTAGATAACGTAAATTTAGTTAGTGGATTAGATGTCGGGCATTTTTGAGCAAGAGCTGAAAACTGGCAACAAATCCGGCAACTCGATAGTAAAGGCATTTTCGGGCAGTGGAATAGATGTCGGGAGGTGAAGACAGAAATGTTCAAAGATATATGCATCAATAACAAATTGTGTGAATTGATGAAATCTGTGAATAGACCTAAATATGGCAGTAGAACAATACTAACGGATTCAAGTTGGGAATATGTAGCTTTATTTTTGAAGCGTCAATCAATATCTGGAGCAAGTGATGCCTTATTTTATTGGGAACAGGCGCATAGTTTTTATTTAGCGTCACAGGAACTTCCAGATAACGCACGACCATTAACATCATATTATTGTATTTTAAATGCAGCTAAGGCCTTATTGCGCTATAAAGGTGTTGATGATAGTAGATTAAAAAATCATGGAATATCGTCTGTTAGAGACGATACTAATAAGACAAATATAAAAGAGGCTTGTACATCGATAAAAGGCGCTGGAGTTTTACCTGAGCTGTCAAGATATTACGGACATAATATAGTCACAGGCCATTACACAATGGCGGAATTACTTTATAATATTCCATGTGTTCATAGAGCATATTGCATTACTTTTTCCAAACCGGAGATATTCGTTCCTATCAGCAAGCCTGTGTTCGTAAAAAAAGACAACTCTAAGGAAGCATGGATTAAATTCGAAGTTTCTGGAAGGTATGCAAATGCTAAGGCTCTTAAGAACTTGCCATCGAAGTTTGAGAGAGACCTAGGTGTTGATGATAAATATGTTATAAGAATGAAAAAAAGATTCAATTGGGATATTCACAAGCCAATTGAGGAGCGTAAAAAAGCACTAAACAAATATCACGAAAAGACTAGAGGCTATCTTTTTTACATATTTGGTGAGACAAAATTATGGTACATAAAAAAAGAAGTTTCAGGTAATGACAACTTAGCAAATATGCCATCGACTGTATTGATTTTTGCTGTGATTCATTGGATAAGTGAATTGGTCAGATATAATCCGAAATTATTTAGCAAATACATGAAGTCAAAACAGAACTGGTTGTTACATGAATTCATTAATAATGCATTAGACCAATTTGTAGATGAGGTAGGATGTGAAATAACTGGTGAAGATATCATGTGTACCGGATACAGAAAATGACATAAATAACTCATATAAACCCTCTCGGTTATTATAGCCGAGAGGGTTTTTGTGTAAAAAGCTTATTAATAAAAATATTACAAGTTTCAGTAATAGAAGGTATTGACATTTGAATTGAGGGACAGTATAATTATTACAGACGCCGATAATAAAGATTACTAAAAAGAGGTGATAAGAATGCTTATTTCTAAGAATATACAAATCGAATTTGCTGATTCAACAATAAAAGCCATTGATGCCATTCATGATATAAGAGAAGGCGTCAGGAGTGCATCGTTGAATCTTTATTCGAGATACGGTGTGCAGATACAGACCCCGATGGTTTATGGTGACGATAAGGTGGTAGTAGAAGTCAAAATTCCAAAAGAAATTGTGGACACATTTGCAATAGGCCCTCATTTAAAAGGTGTTGCTGCATATTTACTTAAGCAATGTAATGGTAGATATGATGATTATCTTGTAGGAAAACGCTTATTGAGCTATACAGAAATTGCAGTACCTGATGCGTCT
>CAMOYW010000044.1 GCA_946630405.1 uncultured Clostridia bacterium
CCGGTGCAGTAGGCGAAGCGAAAAGTTCAATAACAGGAAACAAAGTCATTCAAGGCTCGGGCAGAATGGAACCCGACAGACCCGGCGGAAAGAGCATCGTATTTATTGCGGGCGATTCCACAACGAAGGACTATTCCGCAGGCGCTATCAACAACAGCGGCGCTAACAGACCCGAAGGTTCCTGGGGCGAGTTCTTGGGCTACATGATCGACGACACCGCATACGAAGTAATGGACTATGCACAGGGCGGAAGAAGCTCCAGAAACTTCATAGACGACGGATATTTAAAGAGCATCCAGGATCAGATCATGGCCGGAGATTACCTCTTCATCCAGTTCGGTCACAACGATTGTTCCCAATCCTATGCCGATCGTTATGTGCCCGTAGGCACACCCGATGCAAACGGTGTATATCCCAACACGGAGGGAACATTTAAAGCATATCTTCAGCAAATGATAGATGTTGCTAAGAACGCAAACGCTACTCCCGTACTGTTTACACCCGTTTCAAGAATGTACTTTGAAGCAGACGGTACGATAAGAGATCACCACGATGACGATACATCAAAGAACAACGCTTATGTAACAGCCACTCAACAGCTTGCGGAAGAAAACGGCATACTTTGCTTTGACACTTTCGCTCTTACCAAGCAGATGTACGAAGATGCTTACAAGCAGGATGGTGCAAACGGAGAAAGTGCTCTTGCAACAAGACTTTTTGCACCCGGCGAAAAAACACACCATTCAAAGCTCGGCGGATTCATAATCGCCACAGAGATAGCGGATATGCTTCAGGAAAGCGATCTTGACATTGCGCCTTACATCATCGTTCCCACAAGTATGTCCATAGAGGATGACAAGGGCAACACCGAATTTACGGTCAGCTCCAAGGGTGTATTTACAGGCTACGACAAGAACGCAAACGGCGCATATGATACTTCTATCATAGATACCTATTGGTCAAATCTTGAAAATGAAGCTATCAAGGAGCTTGAAAACAGTGTTGAGCCTACCCCTCAGCCTACAAACTATAAGATAGGTGATGTTGACGCTTCGGGTGATATTACAGCAACAGATGCCGCATTACTTCTTAAGAAGGTATTAACAAATACAACAACTAAGATCGAAACTCTTGTTGATAACGGTATGAGATATATCGATGTAAACGGAGACGGTATCATTACAAGTGCAGACTGTATACATATTCTTCAGAAGTCACTTGATTCAAGCTACAAATTCCCTATAGAAAACTAAGGAACCGTCGACTGTTCGGTAAATTCCTAAAACAGTTTGAGGGATGTGAATTTTTTTCACATCCCTCTTTTTTTACAGCACTTAAATAAAACATTATAATTCCCAAAAAAAAAACCAATACATTATTACGCTTTCATTATTGCATTATTACAAAAAATACATTATAATGCAATATGTGGTTTATATAAAAACCACTACACATAACATTAATTGTTAAGAAAGAGGCAATCAAATGAAAAAGTTATTAACATTAAGCTTAAGTGCCGCTCTTCTTTGCGGTGCTTTAACAGCATGCGGCGGTAACACAGCTACACAAAACGAAAACACTCAGTCCGCAGAAGCTACAACAGAGGCTGTAAGCGAAGCTGCATCCGAGGAAGCTTCTAAAGCAGAAGCTACCGACGGAGAGATCACTTTCGAGACACTTCAGGAAAACTATGCTGCTATGAAAGAAGCATACGATACTGTTGAAGCTGCTTATATGGATGATTCCGTACAGCAGGATCCCGCTGTTGAGGAAACACTCACAGAAGCTAAGTCTCTTATAGACGAGATCGGCGAATTGAAAGAAGAAGACTTCAAAGATGCGTCAGAGATGTCCGAAATGAACGACAACTTTGTTAAGATCCTTGAAGTTCTCAGCGCTACCGTTGACAGCCTTCAGCCCGCTGAAGCTGATGCTGCTACCGACACAGCAGATGCTTCCACAGAAGAGTTGGATATTACCGAAGTATCCGAAAACTTCAATACTCTTGTTGATTCCTACAACACAATTAAGGATGCTGTTGAAGCAGGTCAGGTTACTCTTGATGCAGATCAGCAGGCTGCTATGGATACAGCAGCAGATCTTATCAATCAGCTTGGTGAGATCACTACCGATTCTTTCAAGACACAGAAGGATCTTGACGACACTAACTCCGCTATTTCATCTGTAATGGATGTACTTGTAGCAGTAGCTGAGTCACTCTAATATTAAGTCATGATTTGGAGCAATAGCTCCATCCTCTTTAGGGATGTGATAACTTTTTCACATCCCTTTTTTGTACAAAAAAAGCACCTCCGAAGGTGCTTGACCTATCGGAGGCTTATTACTTTAATTTTCGGGAACTATGAGAGCGTAAGCTCCGTCGTTTCTCTTGTATACAACATTTACCTCATCCGTATCGGCATTGATAAACACGAAGAAACTATGGCCAACCATTTCCATCTGCATTACAGCCTCTTCGGGATCCATGGGCTTAACGGGTATCTTCTTGGTCTTAACTATTGAAGACTCGGATACTTCATCATATTCTTCATCGCCCGTAGCAATTGCATTAAGCTCATCGGCAAAGCTTTTACTTCTTTTTGCCTTGTCGTTAAGTCTGTTTTTATATTTTACTACCTGGCGTTCAAGTATATCCACGACCTCATCAAGCGCTACCATTACATCACTGTCAAGTACCTCTGCCTTGATTATCCTCTTATTGGGGAGCGTAATGGTGACCTCTGCTTTCTGTTTTTGTTTAATATCTCCAAGTGTAACCACCGCTTCGGCATCCTCGGGAAACAACTTACTGATCCTGTTTAATTTCTTAGTGATCTTTTCCTGGAAATTCTCAGTGATATCGATGCCCTTTCCAACGAATGAATAACGCATAAAATCAACTCCTTTACATTAAGGGGAAACCCCTTGTATTATATGGGATAAGATCCCAAGAAGTGAATAACACTCCTTATTAATATTTTTCGACAGATAGTATAAAAATCCTTTTAATTTTATAATTTTTTTATGAAATTGTGCAATTGTTTTTTTACTCTCATTTTAAAGGATTCTATATCATTATCGTTATGCTCTATCACAACATCCGCTTTTTCAAAATAAAAGCTGTCTTCAAGCTGTGCATTAAATCGAAGCATCGCCCTTTCTCTTGAAATATTGTCCCTAAGCATAACACGTTCAAGCCTTATCTCTTCGGCTGCGTATATAAACCAACATTCGGCACATAGCTTTTCAAGCCCTGCCTCATACAGTTGAGGTGCATCTATCACCACAACGGCATCGGTATTTTCGATTATATTTTGTATTTGATCCTTTATAATACCGTGCGCTATACCGTTAAGCGTATCAAGAGCTTCTTTATCGGTAAAAACAATGTCTCCGAGCTTTTTTCTGTCGATCTCGCCGTTTTGAAGTATCTCCTTGCCAAAAACTTTAACTATCGGCTCAAAGGCACTTCCGTTGCTTAGCATATTTTCATGTGCAAGCTTATCACAATCTATTACAACGCAGCCCTCTTCACAAAGTGCATCGCAGGCAACTCCTTTGCCCGCTCCGCTTTTTCCAGTAAGTCCGATCACCTTATTTAAGCTCATACCAGCTTCCTCCGCTGTGAACCTCGGCTACAAAAGGCACTCCTATATCCACCGCATTTTCCATTTCCTCACGCAGTATAAGAGAAGCTCTTTCCTCTTCCTCTTTGGGCACTTCCAAAAGCAACTCGTCATGCACTTGCAAAAGGATCCTTGACTTAAGTCCTTCTTCTTTAAGCCTTTTATGCACCTTTACCATAGCAAGCTTTATTATGTCCGCAGCCGTTCCCTGTACGGGCATATTCATTGCGGCACGCTCGCCGAATGAGCGCTGCATAAAGTTCTTGGCATTAATTTCGGGAATATACCTTCGTCTTCCGAATACGGTCGTGGCATACCCCTTTTCCCTCGTATCCGTAACACATTTATCCATAAACGCTTTTATAGTAGGATACGCCTCAAAATATCCGTCTATAAACTCCTGTGCTTCCTTTTTTGATACACCGATATCCTGACTCAAACCAAAAGCACTTATACCGTATATTATACCGAAATTGACGGATTTTGCGGCTCTTCTTTGCTGCGATGTAACTTCATCAAAAGGAACTTTAAATATCAAAGAGGCGGTAGTGGCGTGTATGTCTTTATTTTCATGAAATGCTCTTTTAAGCTCTTCATCTCCGCTCATTGCCGCCATAACTCTCAGCTCTATTTGCGAATAATCGGCATCCAAAAACACGCAGTCCTCGGCAGGCTTAAACACCTTCCTAAGTTGTCGTCCAAGCTCGATCCTCACGGGAATATTTTGCAGATTCGGTTCTGTGGAACTTATCCTTCCCGTAGTGGTGACAGTCTGATTAAAGTTAGAATATATCCTTCCATCCGAGTCTATAACATCCGACAAGCCGTCACAATATGTGGATTTCAGCTTTGAATAAGTACGATAATCAAGCACTCTGCCGACTATCTCGTCCTTATCTTTAAGTCCTTCAAGCACATCTGCGGCTGTTGACCAACCCGTTTTGGTTTTCTTTCCGCCCTTTAAGCCGAGCTTTTCAAATAAAACAGTTCCGAGCTGTTTCGGCGAATTTATATTAAACTCCTCACCCGCAAGCCAGTATATTTCTTTGCTGAGCTCTTCTATCTTCTCTTCAAGCAAAGCCCCTTGCTTTTTAAGTTCATCTTTATCGGCATAAATACCCGCAAGCTCCATATCTGCAAGTACATAGGTAAGAGGGAACTCTATATCCGCATACAGCTTTTCCATGCCCTCCTCTTTAAGAAGTTCTTGCGCTTTAAAATAAACCCTGTAACTTATATCCGCCATGGAGCCGCAATAATTCACGGCGACCTGTTTATCTATTTCATTAATACGCTTACGTTTTACTCCCTTGCCGAGTATTTCTTCATCGGTGGGATGTTCTTCATTCAAAAACTCTTTTGCAAGTGCTTCACAGGTATAATCACCAAGTGATGAATTGATAAGATACCCTGCAAGCATGGTATCAAACACCACGGAATCAAGCCCTATTCCCTTACGCTTCAAAACTACAATATCGGATTTCACATTATGCCCGATTTTGGGTATATCGCTTTCAAAAAAACTTTTTAAGGTCTCTTCAAGTCGGGGAAGCATTGCAACATAAGCAAAGCCTTCTTTGTCCGTAAAGGAAAAGGCTTGTATCATTCCATCACTGACGATAAGCTTATATGCACAAGGCAAAAAAGGATTAAGCTCGTTTAATACCGTCAACAGTTCTTCTTTACTTTCTACAAGCTTATAATTCCCCTTTGCTTCGTTAAGCTTTTTTTCACCGCTTTTAAAGCGTGACAGCATACTCTTGAATTCATATTCCCTGAACTTATCATAGGCAGTGTCGTTAAACATATCCTTAACGGCGGCAGAATCAAATTCGAGCGCTATCGGTGCATTCGTGTCGATAGTCACAAGAGTCTTGCTTAACCTTGCCTGCTCCGCAAACTCGACAAGATTTTCGGATGCTTTTTTGGGCTTAACATCTGCGGCATTTGCTATGGCATTTTCAACGGAAGAATACTGCTGTATAATTTTAATTGCCGTTTTCTCTCCGATAGACGGCACACCCGGCACATTATCGGATGAATCTCCCATAAGTGCCTTTACCTCTATAAATTCCTTGGGCGTTACTCCATAGGTGTTGGCAACATCCTTGGCATAATAGCTCTCTACCGTGGTAGTTCCCGACTTCGTTTTGGGTATACGCACAAGTATGGTATCGCTTGCAATTTGCAAAAGATCTCTGTCGCCCGAAACGATCACCGCATTTATTCCTTCTCCGTCCGCTTTAACAGCCAGAGTTCCGAGCAGATCGTCGGCTTCATACCCTTCAAGTTCGGCAACTTTTATATTCATCGCCGTGAGAAGTTCCTTTAAAAGAGGGATCTGCGGTCTGAGTTCTTCGGGCATGGATTTTCTTGTACCCTTATACTCTTCAAACATTTTATGCCTAAACGTGGGAGCATGCACATCAAAGCACACCACACAATATTCGGGTTTTTCCTCTTCCATCAGCTTAAAGAAAATATTAAAAAAGCCGTAAACTCCGTTTGTATATACGCCTTTTGAATTTGTAAGCAGCGGAACGGCATAAAAGCCTCTGTTGATAAGGCTGTTGCCATCCACAAGCATTATTTTTTTATCCATATCGTTCACCCGAAAAACGCTTCAAAAAGAGAAGTTCCGTTCAAAGCGGCATATACCACTGCACACACACCGAAAGAAAAAAGAAGTCCGAATAACAGCATCACCGCTTTAAGCGGCTTACCAAATCCCTTGAAGAAAAACATATCCTCCGTTTCTTCTCTTTCATACTTTTGTGTGGCATAATTGAAGACTTCAAGCACGGTAACATTATCCGCCGTATCTTCGTTTTCGAGTTCATCGGGCGAGTCTGCCGATCCTCCGTCCTTCTCTTCCTTTAAAGCGGTATCAGTCTCCTCATTATCGGAAACCAATGTGTTTTCCTCTTTTATCTCTTCTTCGGCAGGTTCAAGCCTTTCACCGCAATAAGGGCAAAACGATGCCTCTTCATCTATATTGACATTGCATTTTTTACAAAACATAAAAGCCTCCGTTTAAAAAAATAAGCCCGGCAAAGCACCGAGCTTTCTGGAGATGGTGGGAATCGAACCCACGTCCGAAAACCCTTCGTCCGCAACTTCTCCCATTACAGCCGATTTTTTACATTCCCTTGTATGTACGCCAAACGGCAGGCTTACATACTCGGTAGCTTAATAAGATCTTTTCCGTATTCAAAGCATCATACGAAAAGTTCCTCATCGGTTAATGACACCGCTTACCTCAACTGATGAGCACATCAAGGGGCGATGAGCAGCTTAGGCTGCTACTAAAGAATAATCTTTGTCGTTTATTTTAAAAATTGTGGGTTTTTAAGGAAATACCCATTTCCAATGGCTATCGCAGATTTCAAAATCCCCGTCGAAACCATTGCATCCCCATATTGCAGCGAAACATTTATTTCACTTTATGATATTATATTATATTTCAGCAAATAAGTCAATAACGCCAAACGCGGATGTAATATTTTTTTAAGGAAACACTGATTTAATTAATCATTCGCATATTTGGCTACTGTTACCGCA
>CAMOYW010000045.1 GCA_946630405.1 uncultured Clostridia bacterium
ACACCTCAACCTCTTCTGCAAGAGTCTCCTCGGGCGCACCGCTGTCCCACGGGTCGGCGGCAACTTTTGCCTCCCATTTTTCGGTTTCCCTTTCTTCCCAAGGGTCGTCGGGAACTTCTAAGGGTGCAGCTTCGTCGTACTCATCCACATACTCACTCTCATCTGTCCAGGGTTCCGCTTCTTCTTCCCAAGGCTCTTCTTCCGATACATTTTCCGATAAAAGTTCCTCTTCGCCGTCATCGGGAACCAGCTCATCAAAACTTTCGGGCATAAGCTCGTCATAATCCCCGGAATCCGCCTCCGACACACTCTCATGGTCATATTCATACTCGCTCACCTCAACGGTAGGCTCATTGTATGAAAAATCGGGCACTATCTCGGTCATTTCCTCGGTGGAAACGATACGCTCGGTAGGCGCTATGAGCAGAGTTTCCTCTTTTATCTGCGATATAACGTTATCAAGCTCTATACGCATTATGACGGGAGATTTATATCTTTTGCCCTCTCTGTAAGAAATTGCCTTAAGTATTATCTCCGCTACCCTGCCCTTTGCATTTGCGGGCGTTTCAAACTCATCGCCTCTGAGTCTGCGAACTCTCGAAACCTCTATATCGTTTTGATCGATAGGCTCAGGGAAATCGGGCATAAACGGCTCTCTGTTTCTGTTAAAGAGCTTATAAAGCACAAGTCCCAAAGCATATGTATCCACGGTAGCCGTATAGGGCTGACCCTCAAAAATTTCGGGTGCCATATACAGCATATTACCCCTTTTACGCACTCCGAGCGTTCTGTTAATGGGAGGTGTGATACCAAAATCGCTTAAAAACACCTCTCCCGCTTCATTAATGAGAATATTTTCGGGCTTAATATCTGCGTGTATGACCTCAAAACGAGCGCAAGTCTCCAAAAGATTACACAAACGGGAAATAATACGAAGTGCCTGCACATCGGTGATACCGTTATCTCTGACAAATTCATCAAGGTTTTTGAGCTTCTCCATTTTGAGAAATACATCCCATTGGAGTTTGTCATCAAGCTTGTTTACCTTTCTGTCGATATAAGGCATAATACGCCCGTCGTCGATCTTTGAAATATTAATAATGGAAGCCAACAGATCCTCGGTAACACCTCGGTAAAAAACTTCCGCCCCCTTCTCACTCATCCCCTTTTCCATTCTCTCCTTAACTTCATTTTGAGAGAACGGCAGTTTGATATACTTGAGAACAGCCTGCTGAACATGGCCATACTCACTCTTCTCAAGAAGATAGCTTTCGCCGTAATTACCTACGCCGAGTTCTCTGGTCACGTACCATTCCCCCCAGAACGGTTCGTAACGTTTCACATCATCAATCATAGATCCACCTTGTTTCCAAAATGCCTTTACGGCATTTCACATTATAGGGTTTCGTCATCTCATAGCTGTAACATTATGGTAATTTTCAATACACAATTATAACACAACTGCAATAAAATTACAACCCTATTTATTTAATTTTCTTTAAATTTTGTATTTCATTAATGGGGGATGAATAAATTCCCTTATTATTAAATCTGTACAATGTATTACCCGACTTTACCGTGCATGTCAACGTTGCATCCTCAAGTATTGCCACTCTTTTAAAGCCGTCGTCAAGGTCAAGCGTATATACATAACCTCCGTCATAGGTAAGTGTTCCGTCACTTATAATGGACAGAGGTAATGTAAAGAGCTTTTTCTCATTATCAAAGCCGAAAAGCTCGGGTCTGTTGAAAAGCTGAGATTTTGCATTTTTACCTATGTCTTCCGTAAACAGAAGCTTGGGAGAATCGTATCCCGATATATCATAGGCATTGAGGCTCAGCCCCTCACTGCCGTCGGAAACCGTCAGTATGTGTGTTCCGTCATAAGGATATATCAATAGCTTTCCGTCCGAAATACTCATGGTCCCTCCGCCTCTCGGGTTAAGAGGATCCGTTACATCTACCGTATATATGGGCTTCGTCAGATTATCGGGTGTCAAAAACACCTTATCTTCCGTAAATATAGCAGATTTTATATCGGCAGCTTCTGCAATACGGGTAGCTTCGCCCGCAGGCTCAAGATTATTGTTAAGTGTATAAAGGTCATTGACCTTTTTCCCGTATTCATCCGTAAAATCCGTTACGGAATAAAGATAACCCATGTGCTCGCACATCGCCTTGTTGTCGGGAATAAAGCCCTTTATCATGCCTTTTGCATTTACATCGGAGTTTTCGGAATTTAAGGCTATTTTATATATATCCGTATGCTCTGCCTTAATATCTCCTTCCACCGCACAGTTTATATCCTTTGCAATATAAAGATGCGCTCCCGAAAGATATTTGTTGCTTCCCGCACCCCAAAAGGCATTAATTACGGGAGAAAGGGTATCGTCGCCGATATTGACACTCGCACACACGGTATAATCGCCGCCCACAAGTTCGGGAAAATACTTTATCTTCTCAAACGATATGCTCTCTTTACCCTTTCCGCTGTAAGTATCTACAAACCCGGGAGAAGAGATCTCCTTTCTGTCCGCCTTGGCATCTGCCACCACATACACGCTTTCTCCGTAAACTGAAGTGTCAAATACCGCTCCTTCAAGCCTTACGGTACGCAAATGCTTAAGATCCGATGCGTTATATATGTAAATAACGGTCTGTATATCGGCAAAATCCGTGGGATCGTCAAGAAAAAGTACATCCTTTTCCGCTTCCGTTGTGGTTTCCGAAACACCTTCGGTTACGGTATTCTCCTTTGATCGATCGAAGCTTGCCCCCGTTATTGTACCCACAAATACAACTCTGTCACCGCTTCGGTATGCAGAGTAAGGAACAAAACCTTTTTCAAACGGCTTACTTGCCACAAGTTCTCCGCCGTTTTCAAGGTTTATGACGCTTAGTCCGCTTTCACTTATGTAGTAAAGTCTCACACCGTCTGTTGTATAGCTTCTGTCATATCCGCTTCCGAGAAGTCTGACGGGATAATGATAATTTCCCTTTCTCTCATCCTTGCTTATATTTATAAGCTCCTGTAAATTCTCCTTTGTGGATATATACGGCAATCCCGTCACCTGCGTTCTGAGATCGGCAATAAACTCGGGAGTTTCTGAGCCGAAGCTGTCCTTTACGGAGGAAATAATGACCATGCCGTCGTAATAATACAGATACTTTTCAAATACCTGAGCAAACAAAGTCAACGGTACGTAGGTCGTCGCCCTCTCATTATAGCAATAGTACTGTGAGTCTATATACTTATCTTCGGTAGAATCGACCACCCTTACCGTGCCGTAATTCATTACAAGCGCCTTACTGTCAAGCCTTATGACGGTCTCACCCTTATCGCTGCCCGAAACATTCGCCCCAAAAGCACTCTCAAAAAAGGACAAAGGCACGTACATGACCTCACCCTTTATCTCGGGTACAAGAGAGCAATCCTTTGCATCAAGAAGCTGCTGACGCTTATTCACAAGCATTATAGGGCTGTCTTTGCACAGCACAATGGCATCATTGAGCCTGTTCTCCGCCGTTATCTCAACGGAATTTGAAGGAGCATCCGGCTTTTTCTGCTGTCTTGCGATTTGAAACCCAAGCACGATACAAAGTATCAAAAAATATACAATTAATATATTCAATACGAGTTTATTATTCATATCTTTAATAAATATAACTTGTGGGATTTGTATGCTTACCGTCTATCCTGACCTCAAAATGAGAATGAACGCCTGTCGAATATCCCGTAGTACCCGCTCCCGCAATCACCTGACCACGCTCCACATGCTGCCCCTCATGGCATCTCAGCTCATTATTGTGCGCATAGAGCGTGCTGTAACCATTGCCGTGATCTATAATGACACATTTACCGTATCCGCCTCTCCAGCCGGCATATATCACAACTCCCGACTCTGCCGCTATTACATCGGTGTTAAGCGTTGCTTTAAGGTCCACACCCGTGTGAAATTCAGTGCCTCCGCCTATGGGACTTGTCCTGTACCCGTATCCCGAATTGGGCTTGTAGCCGTTATACTCGGGTATGGGGTATTGATATTGCTTGCCGTCGGGGTTATAGACACGGTTTGAACTGTAACTGTCCGCACCCGCATAAGAACCTGCTGCCTGTCTTATAAGCTTTTGCACATTCTCATCTTGCAACGCAAGTTCTTCAATTTGCGCATTATATGTGTCTATACTTGAATTTATCTGTCTGACTTTCTCGTTTTTTTCGGCTATCTTTCCGTCAAGCTCCGACTTTTTTGCATTCGCCTGTGCCATAAGAGATTCGATATCGCTCTTGCTTTGCTCGATCTCCCCAACCGCAATATCAAGCTCCTTCGCACTTGCCTCATACTTAACAAGAAGCTCCTTATCATAGTTCATCATGTATCTTGCATAAGACGCACGCTTAAAAAAGTCCGAAAATCCGTCCGCTTCAAGCACCGCATTAAGATAACCCGTACCCGACCTTTCATACATCGTTCTGACACGGGAGCGAAGCGCCCTATCCTGCTCTTCTTTTTCCCTTACTGCGGCACTAAGCCTGACATTTGCATTTTCAAGCTCTCCGCTTTTCTCTTCAAGCCTGGTATTCAAGCCGTCTATCTCCGTTTGGACCGTATCAAGTTCCTTATCAAGAGAATCTATCTCGCTCTCAATGCCCGCCTTTTCCTCATTGAGATCGTCAATATTGTTTTGCGCCTCAAACATCTGTCCTTGAAGGTCGGATGCCTTGTTTTGCATACCGTTCAAATCTTCCGCAAGCACACAGCTCACAGCCGTAATAAATGCGGCAGATATAAGTAACAATCTTTTCATACTTTTAAATACTTCCTTGTGGCACCATATGCCGCAAAAGCACCGAGTCCCATACCCAAAAGAAGGCACACGGGAGTGACAACGGCAAACAGTTCACCCGTAGGCTTTAACATGACCACCGTATTTAACATATCAAGACTCGTATTGAAATATGAATACAGTCTTGAATATATAAGTGCACAAAGCGCACACGGCAGCAATGCACCTACAAAACCTATAAGCAAGCCCTCTATTACAAAGGGTTCTCTGATAAACCAATCCGTAGCTCCGATATATTTCATAATGGATATCTCATTTTTACGAAGCATGACCGTAAGCCTTGTGGTATTTATGATAATACCCGCCGCAATGGCTCCAAGCAAAAGGGTAACAAGTACCGCTATCGTCTTGACTGCGGCATCAAGGGCAATAAGCGTATCCGTGAGCAGACCCGCATGGCTTATATATTCAATGCCCTTGTATATGTAGCCGTCCGCTCCCACATCGGGAATATACATGGTAGTCGATTCGGTAGCAGCTTCACTTTTAATACCCGGAGTCGGCAAGCCAAGCGGTGCAACCGTAGTAGCCTGAGTTGTCGCCTGAGTTGTGGTCACCGCTCTTGCGGCGCGTCCGCTTGCCACCCTGTCTCTCGGCTTTATATAGTAATACGGCAAAGATCTTGTAGTGGTGGTCAAAGATGTAGTGGTCTGTGTGGTCGTTTCTCTTGTGGTAGTGGTTAGAAGCGTAGTGGTTTGTGTAGTCGTTTCGGTTATTATAATATTATTAGCCACGACCCGTTCAAACTCTTTGCGAAGTGCCTCCACTGCCGCAAGCACCGACTTTTGCGACCCGATACCGTCTACCTTCAACTCAAACGAGCGAGGAAAGGGGTTTCCCTCTTTAAGTCCCTCAAGCGACTGTGCTCCCCACATACTTTCCGCCTTTTCAAGTGCTTCTTCGGCACTTACGTAAGTGACGGAACTTACATGCGGTATTTTTTCGAGCTGTGTTTTTAAAGATCGGATCTGTTCATCCGTGGGAGTATCACCGAGATACAGCTCTATACCCACACTCTTTTCAAGTTTGTCTAATGAATAGCTTATGTTTATAATTATACAAAGGGATAACGCAAAGGCAAAAATACAGGCGTTTACTATTACAACAGAAGCAAACGCCATAAGCTTATTTTTGGAAAGCGAATCCACCGCCTGCGAGACCGAATAGCTCAGTCCCGATAGGAAGCTTTTAATCATCGCCGTAGCCTCCGCACTCCACATCACGCACTATCCTTCCCTTGTTGATGGTGATAACGCGCTTTTGCAGTTTGTCAACTATCTCACGGGCGTGAGTAGCCGCGACCACGGTCGTTCCTTTTTTATTTATCTTTTCCATAAGTTCGGTTATTTCCCATGCCATATCGGGGTCAAGATTACCCGTAGGTTCATCCGCAAGCAATATAGGCGGACGATTGACTATCGCTCTTGCTATGGCAACTCTCTGTCTTTCTCCGCCCGAAAGCTGGTCGGGCATAGACAAATGCTTATGACTTAACCCCACAAGGTCAAGCACCTCGGGAACTCTGTCTTTTATCTCATTTTTCGGAGTTTGAGTAATAATGAGCGCAAACGCCACATTATCATACACCGTTTTGGACGGCAAAAGTCTAAAATCCTGAAATACCACTCCGAGTTTTCTGCGAAGATAGGGTATGCGTGACGGCTTTAAAGCCGTAATGTCATTTCCGTCAATATATATTTTGCCGCTGTCGGGCTCCGTTTCCTTTAGCAATAGCCTCAAAAAGGTGGATTTGCCCGAACCGGAAGCACCCGTCACAAAAGCAAAATCCCCCTTTTTAATGTGTATGCTTACATTCTTCAGTCCCAAAGCCCCGTCCTCGTAGGTCTTGGACACAGAATCAAATATTATCATTTTGTATTATCAATATACGAACTGCTCACGGTAACGCATATATTTACTTACCATAAGCATTATCTTAAATATAATTGCATCGTCAAAGTTTCTCAAATCAAGCCCCGTAAGCTTCTGGAGCTTATCAAGCCTATATACGAGCGTATTTCTGTGGATGTAAAGCTGTCTGCTCGTTTCGGAAACATTGAGGTTGTTTTCAAAAAACTTGTTGACCGTCACAAGAGTTTCTTCATCGAACTGATCCACCGTTACGTTATGAAGCACCTCGTTTATAAAGGTCTTGCAAAGGTTTGAAGGAAGCTGATATATAAGTCTTCCTATACCGAGCTGTTCAAAGTTTACGATACTCTTGCTCTCTTCAAATATCTTGCCGACCTCAAGAGCCATTGTTGCCTCTTTATAGGATGCGGAAACGTTGTTAAGGTCGTCCACAACTGT
>CAMOYW010000046.1 GCA_946630405.1 uncultured Clostridia bacterium
ATGCGGTAACAGTAGCCAAATATGCGAATGATTAATTAAATCAGTGTTTCCTTAATATCATTATATATGATATAATTAAGAAAATCAAATTAAATTTTTTAAAGCTGAAAATTATTTTGTGTATATTGTATAAATTTTAGATAAAGAAACTATACATAAATACCAATTGGATTTTTTACAAAAATCTTGCAAAAATATGTGTTTTTTGCTATAATGCATTGTGTATAAGTAATTGATGAGTCTTTTGGCTCTATCATTAATTTATGTGTCATGCACATACCTTTAATACAGGGGGAGAACAGTGGACGAACAATATAATATTTTATTGGAACACAATCAGAAGCAGGATAAGGCTATACTTGATAATCTTAATGTTTTACAGCAGCATGCGCAAAGCATTGAGGATCTGAAAAGAATAATAACAGACCTTAAACAAAGTCTTGATGCATACGGAGCGGAGGTCAATGAAGTTGTCTCCACCTCCAAGAATCAGTATGTTATGATAAGTGAGCTCAGCGAGCAAAACAAAAAGCTTGAGGAAGCTGTATCAAGTGTGAGTGTATCGGAGCAAAGCGGAAGCGGTGTTTCGGATGAGCATCTTGAGCAGCTTGTAAATGAGCAGGGCAAGAGAATAGTCAAAAATGCCGAGAAAATGCAGGGTGTGGAAAAGAGCATAGATGAGCTTACCAAAAAAGGCAACAATCTTGAAGCTCTTGTAAATGCACTCAGCGAAAGAGAAAAGAAATATGAGAGAGTGTCGGGAGGAGATAACGGCGCTCTTGAAGATAAAATAAATGAACAGGCTAAGCTTATAGAGGCGCTTGTACAGAAGAACGGTGAGCTTGAACAGAGTATCAGGGATCTGCACTCAAATTCTTCCGCGGCTCCCGTTGCAGATACTTCAAAGCTTGAACGTATCATATCCGAACAGGCGGGTGCCATAGATGTACTTTCAAAAAAAAGTGCGGAGCTTGAAAACAAGCTTTCCTCTCTTCCTTCGGGCGAAGGTGCGGCTCCCGCATCTGTTGATACTTCCGCTATCGATGCGAAGATAAACGAACAAAACAATGTCATCAATCAGCTTGCTCAAAGGAATAGCAGTATAGAGGCTGTACTTCGTGCTGTTACCGAAAAGGAACAGACTTACGATCAGCTTCTTGCGGGAGTGACCTCGGGAGAGGGCGGGGCTATTGCCTCCGTAGGTCAGGATAAGCTTGTATCCGACCTTACCGCAAAGGGAAGAAAGCATGATGAGCTGTTTTCCGAAATAAACGAAAAACAGAATATGTATTATAAACTTCTTGAAGATTTCAGAGGCGAGGTTTCGGGCTTTGATTCGAGAATAAACGAGAGTATGCAGCAGATCGCAGCTCTCAGAGCGCAGGTCAGCAACAACAGACTTTTAAGAAGCTCACAAACAAAAAGCGATAAGCCTTTTAACTGGGCTATGCTTTTTGCGATAGTCGCTCTTGGTATTGCTGTGTATTCACTCGTAATGACACAGCCCGATACAAGTAACGTAAAGGCAGTTACACAGCCTACGACCGTTTCCCAAAATGCAGAGGCGGAGGGACAGGGCTGATGCTTGTTAAAGTTATAATGCTTATTGTATTTTTTGCTATAATGCTTGCAATAGGCTTTTATTCCAGAAGTAAAACAAAAAACGTTAACGACTATGTCCTCGGAGGCAGGGCAGTAGGTCCGTGGCTTACGGCATTTGCCTTCGGAACATCCTATTTTTCATCGGTCGTATTTGTGGGTTATGCAGGTCAGTTTGGCTGGAAATACGGCATATCTGCTACATGGATAGGACTTGGAAATGCCATTATAGGTTCTTTGCTTGCCTGGCTTGTTTTGGGAAGAAGAACAAGAGTTATGACCCAAAAGCTCGAAGCGAGGACCATGCCCGAATATTTCGGCAAAAGGTACGATTCAAAGGCTTTGAGGGTTGCGGGTGCGCTTATATCATTTGTTTTTCTTGTGCCCTATACCGCATCTATCTATAACGGTCTTTCAAGACTTTTCGGTATGGCATTCGCCATAGATTATAAAGTTTGTATAATAGTTATGGCGTTGCTTACGGCTATCTATGTTATAGTAGGCGGATATATGGCAACTGCACTTAACGACTTTGTACAGGGAATAATAATGCTCATAGGTATATGTGCCGTAATTAACGGTGTACTTGTGAGCCACGGTGGTTTTTTAAATGCACTTAAGGAACTTTCTCTTGTTCCCGCAGATTCGACCGTGACCACGGCAGAGTTATCGGGCTCTAAGGGACTTTTTGCAAGCTTTTTCGGCCCCGATCCTTTAAATCTTTTGGGTGTAATTATACTTACATCGCTCGGAACATGGGGACTTCCTCAAATGGTACATAAGTTTTATACCATTAAGGATGAGAAGGCTGTTAAGACGGGAACGGTGGTATCTACGTTTTTTGCCATAGTTGTCGCAGGCGGATGCTATTTTCTCGGAGGATTCGGCAGACTGTTTGATTCACCTGCCATTTATTCAAACGGCAAGGTTTTATACGATACGATAGTACCCGAAATGCTTAAGACATTACCCGATATTCTTATAGGAATGGTGGTGGTGCTTGTGCTTTCTGCTTCAATGTCTACGCTTTCGTCGCTCGTTATTACGTCAAGTTCCACTATAACGCTCGATTTGCTTAAAGAAGCGTTGTTTAAAAACATGAAGGAAAAGCAGCAGCTCATTACAATGCGTGTGCTTGTGGCTGTGTTTGTGGTGCTTTCCGTAGTGCTTGCTCTCAATCCTCCTACCTTCATAGCTCAGCTTATGGGTGTGAGTTGGGGTGCGCTTGCCGGAGCTTTCCTCGCACCGTTTATGTACGGTCTTTACTCCAAAAAGGTCACAAAGATTTCCGTGTGGGTGAGCTACATTTGGGGCGTGGGCTTTACCGTATGTAATATGATCTTCGGCTTTGTTAAATCGCCCATAAATGCGGGTGCGGTTACGATGATAGCGGGACTTGTGATAGTTCCAATAGTAAGTTTTATCACACCCAAACTTGATAAAAAATTCGTGGATGAAATATTTTCCTGCTATGATAGGACTATCGTCGTTCACGCAAAACATTCCCTTATTGAAGAGGATGAAGAAAAAGACACTTAAATTTACATTTATACAATGCCATGGTATTTTTTGCCGTGGCTTTATTTGTTGCTGTTGATCAAAACCACAAACTAATCATATTTTTTTTAATAAAATATTGAATATTTTACCGATTTGTGTTATTATATACGCACAAAAATGAATATTTAAGGAGGTTAATTTTTAATGAAAAAAAGCTTAAAAGCGTTATTCAGCTCTGCTCTTGCCGTTGCTATGGTAACGGGAGCAATGTCTGTTTCCGCAAGTGCGGCTGCTTGGGGCGATGTTAACGGCTCGGGTGCATGCGATGCGGAAGATGCCGCTCTTACATTGCAGTATACATTAAGACCTGCTGATCAGCAGGTCTTAATGTATACTGCAATGTAAGAGCGGCATCTTCCGCATCGCATGCACCCGAGCCGTTAACATCGCCCCAAGCAGCCGCACTTGCGGAAACAGACATTGCTCCCGTTACCATAGCAACGGCAAGAGCAGAGCTGAATAACGCTTTTAAGCTTTTTTTCATTAAAAATTAACCTCCTTAAATATTCATTTTTGTGCGTATATAATAACACAAATCGGTAAAATATTCAATATTTTATTAAAAAAAATATGATTAGTTTGTGGTTTTGATCAACAGCAACAAATAAAGCCACGGCAAAAAATACCATGGCATTGTATAAATGTAAATTTAAGTGTCTTTTTCTTCATCCTCTTCAATAAGGGAATGTTTTGCGTGAACGACGATAGTCCTATCATAGCAGGAAAATATTTCATCCACGAATTTTTTATCAAGTTTGGGTGTGATAAAACTTACTATTGGAACTATCACAAGTCCCGCTATCATCGTAACCGCACCCGCATTTATGGGCGATTTAACAAAGCCGAAGATCATATTACATACGGTAAAGCCCACGCCCCAAATGTAGCTCACCCACACGGAAATCTTTGTGACCTTTTTGGAGTAAAGACCGTACATAAACGGTGCGAGGAAAGCTCCGGCAAGCGCACCCCAACTCACACCCATAAGCTGAGCTATGAAGGTAGGAGGATTGAGAGCAAGCACTACGGAAAGCACCACAAACACAGCCACAAGCACACGCATTGTAATGAGCTGCTGCTTTTCCTTCATGTTTTTAAACAACGCTTCTTTAAGCAAATCGAGCGTTATAGTGGAACTTGACGTAATAACGAGCGACGAAAGCGTAGACATTGAAGCAGAAAGCACAAGCACCACCACCATTCCTATAAGAATATCGGGTAATGTCTTAAGCATTTCGGGTACTATCGTATCGTATAAAACCTTGCCGTTTGAATAAATGGCAGGTGAATCAAACAGTCTGCCGAATCCTCCGAGAAAATAGCATCCGCCTGCGACAACTATGGCAAAAAACGTAGATACCACCGTTCCCGTCTTAACAGCCTTCTCATCCTTAATGGTATAAAACTTATGTACCATTTGAGGAAGTCCCCATGTTCCGAGCGATGTAAGTATAATTACACCCAAAAGATTTAAAGGATCGGGGCCGAAAAAGCTTGCAAAAAGTCCCTTAGAGCCCGATAACTCTGCCGTGGTCACGGTCGAATCTGCGGGAACAAGAGAAAGTTCCTTAAGTGCATTTAAAAAACCACCGTGGCTCACAAGTACACCGTTAATTACGGCACATATACCTATGAGCATTATTATTCCCTGTACAAAGTCGTTAAGTGCAGTTGCCATATATCCGCCTACTATAACATAGATAGCCGTAAGCAACGCCATAACTATTATACAAACTTTATAATCTATGGCGAATGCCATACCGAAAAGTCTTGAAAGACCGTTATAGATAGATGCGGTATAGGGCACAAGAAAAACAAATGATATAAGCGCACCCGCAACCCTCAAAGCCTTTGAATCGTACCTTTTGCCGAAATATTCGGGCATGGTCCTCGCTTCGAGCTTTTGGGTCATAACTCTTGTTCTTCTTCCCAAAACAAGCCAGGCAAGCAAAGAACCTATAATGGCATTTCCAAGTCCTATCCATGTAGCAGATATGCCGTATTTCCAGCCAAACTGACCTGCATAACCCACAAATACGACCGATGAAAAATAGGATGTTCCGAAGGCAAATGCCGTAAGCCACGGACCTACTGCCCTGCCTCCGAGGACATAGTCGTTAACGTTTTTTGTTTTACTTCTGGAATAAAAGCCTATTGCAAGCATTATAGCAAAAAATACAATAAGCATTATAACTTTAACAAGCATCAGCCCTGTCCCTCCGCCTCTGCATTTTGGGAAACGGTCGTAGGCTGTGTAACTGCCTTTACGTTACTTGTATCGGGCTGTGTCATTACGAGTGAATACACAGCAATACCAAGAGCGACTATCGCAAAAAGCATAGCCCAGTTAAAAGGCTTATCGCTTTTTGTTTGTGAGCTTCTTAAAAGTCTGTTGTTGCTGACCTGCGCTCTGAGAGCTGCGATCTGCTGCATACTCTCGTTTATTCTCGAATCAAAGCCCGAAACCTCGCCTCTGAAATCTTCAAGAAGTTTATAATACATATTCTGTTTTTCGTTTATTTCGGAAAACAGCTCATCATGCTTTCTTCCCTTTGCGGTAAGGTCGGATACAAGCTTATCCTGACCTACGGAGGCAATAGCCCCGCCCTCTCCCGAGGTCACTCCCGCAAGAAGCTGATCGTAAGTCTGTTCCTTTTCGGTAACAGCACGAAGTACAGCCTCTATACTGCTATTCCTTTGAGCAAGCTGATTGATGACATTGTTTTGTTCGTTTATCTTCGCATCGATAGCGGAAGTATCAACAGATGCGGGAGCCGCACCTTCGCCCGAAGGAAGAGAGGAAAGCTTGTTTTCAAGCTCCGCACTTTTTTTTGAAAGTACATCTATGGCACCCGCCTGTTCGGATATGATACGTTCAAGCTTTGAAGTATCTGCAACGGGAGCCGCGGAAGAATTTGAGTGCAGATCCCTGATACTCTGTTCAAGCTCACCGTTCTTCTGTACAAGCGCCTCTATAAGCTTAGCCTGTTCATTTATTTTATCTTCAAGAGCGCCGTTATCTCCTCCCGACACTCTCTCATATTTCTTTTCTCTTTCGCTGAGTGCATTTACAAGAGCTTCAAGATTGTTGCCTTTTTTGGTAAGCTCATCTATGCTCTTTTCCACACCCTGCATTTTCTCGGCATTTTTGACTATTCTCTTGCCCTGCTCATTTACAAGCTGCTCAAGATGCTCATCCGAAACACCGCTTCCGCTTTGCTCCGATACACTCACACTTGATACAGCTTCCTCAAGCTTTTTGTTTTGCTCGCTGAGCTCACTTATCATAACATACTGATTCTTGGAGGTGGAGACAACTTCATTGACCTCCGCTCCGTATGCATCAAGACTTTGTTTAAGGTCTGTTATTATTCTTTTCAGATCCTCAATGCTTTGCGCATGCTGCTGTAAAACATTAAGATTATCAAGTATAGCCTTATCCTGCTTCTGATTGTGTTCCAATAAAATATTATATTGTTCGTCCACTGTTCTCCCCCTGTATTAAAGGTATGTGCATGACACATAAATTAATGATAGAGCCAAAAGACTCATCAATTACTTATACACAATGCATTATAGCAAAAAACACATATTTTTGCAAGATTTTTGTAAAAAATCCAATTGGTATTTATGTATAGTTTCTTTATCTAAAATTTATACAATATACACAAAATAATTTTCAGCTTTAAAAAATTTAATTTGATTTTCTTAATTATATCATATATAATGATATTAAGGAAACACTGATTTAATTAATCATTCGCATATTTGGCTACTGTTACCGCAT